>NZ_AKJR01000013.1:0-36994 GCF_000282235.1 Pseudomonas sp. GM24
GGCAAGCCAGCTCCCACAGGTTTTGTGAGCGACGCAAATCCCCTGTGGGAGCTGGCTTGCCAGCGATGCTTTTAGGTCGCCCACCGCGGTTTCCGCTTTTGCACAAAAGCCATGGTGCCCTCGATCCCTTCGTCGCCAGTCACTGCTTCGCTAAACCACTGCGCGGCCTCATCAAGCAATTCCCTGGACGGCTGCCCAGCACTCGCCAACAACAATTTCTTGGTCATCGCATTCGCCTCGGGCGCGCAACACAGCACATGCTGCAACACTTCATCGAGTCGCTCGGCCAGCGCTTGGGCATCCTGCTCGACAAAGTGCGCCAGCCCCAGACGCCGTGCCTGATGCCCATCGAAACGCGCCGCCGTCAGCGCCAATCTTCGGGTTTCGGTCAGGCCGATACGTTGCACAACAAACGGCGCAATCTGCGCCGGCAGCAAGCCGAGGCTGGTTTCCGGCAGGCCGAATTGCGCCTGATGGTCGGCAATCGCGATATCACTGACACACGCCAGCCCGAAACCGCCGCCAAGCACCGCGCCTTGCAGCACCGTGATCAGCACTTGCGGCGCGTGCTGTGCTTCCTCCAGCAAGGCACCGAACGCGCGATTCAAATCGCGGTAAGCCTCGACGCCCTGAGCGCGTGCATTGGCCATGTCCTTGATATCGCCGCCGGCACAGAAATGCCCATCGGCCCCGCTGAGCACCAGTGCCCGAACAGCGCGGTCATCGCACACAGCCGCCAGCACCGCGCGCAGTTCGCTGACCATCTGCAGGCTCATCGCATTGCGACTGTCCGGCCGATTGAGGGTGATGTGCAGCACGCCGCCATGCAGTTCCAGCAACAGCGTCTGACATTGCGGCAGGTTGCTCATTTCTTTTTCCCCGGCAGGATGCCCATCAGTTTGCAGATGATCCCCAGCATGATTTCGTCGGCGCCGCCGCCAATCGATACCAGCCGCACATCGCGGTAGGCGCGGGCCACCGGGTTGTCCCACATGAAGCCCATGCCGCCCCAATATTGCAGACAGCTGTCGCTGACTTCGCGGCCGAGGCGCCCGGCCTTGAGCTTGGCCATCGACGCCAGCCGTGTCACATCCTGACCTTTCACGTATTGCTCGGTCGCCTGATAGACCAGCGCGCGCAGGCATTCGATTTCGGTCTGCAATTCGGCGAGGCGGAAGTGGATGACCTGGTTGTCGATCAGCGCATTGCCGAAGGTCTTGCGCTCCTTGCAGTACTCGATGGTGCTGTCGACGCAATATTCCAGGCCCTTGATCATGTTCGCCGCACCGAACAGACGTTCTTCCTGAAACTGCAGCATCTGCATCATGAACCCGGCGCCTTCATGGCCGATGCGATTGCGCTGGGGCACGCGTACGTTGTCGAAAAACACCTGTGCGGTTTCCGAACTGCGCATGCCGAGTTTGTCGAGGTGCGAACTGAGGCTGATCCCCGGCGTGTTCATCGGCACCATGATCAGCGACTTGTTGATGTGCGGTTTGTCGTCCGAAGTGTTGGCCAGCAGGCAGATGAAATCGGCGCTCGGCGAGTTGGTGATCCACATTTTGCTGCCGTTGATCACATAGTCGTCGCCGTCCTTGCGCGCGGTGGTTTTCAGCCCGGCGACGTCGGAGCCGGCGCCGACTTCAGAGACACCGATGCAGCCGACCTGCTCACCAGTGATCGCCGGACGCAGGAACTCTTCGCGCAGTTCATCAGAGCCGAAGCGGGCGAGGGCGGGGGTGCACATGTCGGTCTGCACGCCGATCGACATCGGAATGCCGCCGCAGTGAATGGTGCCGAACTCTTCGGCAGCGACAATCGAATAGCTGTAGTCGAGGCCCATGCCGCCGAATTTTTCCGGCTTGGAAATACCGAGCAAACCGAGGTCGCCGGCCTTGCGGAAAATTTCGTGAATGGGAAAGCGTCCGGCCTTTTCCCATTCATCGACGTGCGGATTGATCTCGTGCTCGACGAACTGGCGGACGGTACGGCGCAGGGCTTCGTGTTCCGGGGTGAAGATCATTGTTATTGTTCTCCGTAAGATCCGTGGCGGTCAGAACCGGCTGACGCCGAAGCTGTTGGGTTGCAACGTGCGAATGTCGGCTTCGTGACAGATATCGAGCAAATAACCGAGCAGGGTGCGCGTGTCGCGCGGATCGATCAGCCCGTCGTCCCACAGGTTGGCGCTGCCATAAAGCGCGGTGGACTGGCTGTCGAGTTTCTGCGCGGTGACCTGTTCGAGCATGTCGAGCATCTTCGGGTCCGGCGTCAAGCCGTCCTTGAGCTGTTTGGCTTCGGTAACGATGCGCAACACCTTGCCGGCCTGCGCACCGCCCATCACCGCCGTGCGGCTGTTCGGCCAGGCGAAGATGAAGCGCGGGTCGAGGCCGCGGCCGCACATCGCATAGTTGCCGGCACCGTAGGAACCGCCGACGACGATGGTCAGTTTAGGCACCCTTGCATTGGCCACCGCTTGAATCAGTTTCGAGCCGTGTTTGATCACGCCTTGCTGCTCGGATTCGGTGCCGACCATGAAGCCGGTGGTGTTGTGGAAAAACAGCAGCGGGGTCTGGCTCTGGTCACACAACTGGATGAACTGCGCCGCTTTGCTTGCACCGTTCGGGGTGATCGGGCCGTTGTTGCCAATGAACCCGCAGGCGCGGCCCTGAATCTTCACTTGGCCGCAGATGGTTTGCTGATCGAACTCGCCCTTGAATTCGACGAAGCAGGATTCATCGGCGATGCGCGCGATGATTTCGCGCACGTCGTAAGGCTTTTTCGGATCATCGGGGATCAGCCCGAGCAATTCATCGATCGGGTAAAGCGGCTCTTTGTATTGCGGCTCCGGCAGCCACGGCAGTTGCTCGTTCCATGGCAGCATACGGAGGATTTCACGCACCTGACGCACGCCATCGGCATCGTTTTCCGCGAGGTATTCAGCCGTGCCAGCGACTTGCGCGTGCATCTCGGCACCACCCAGTTCTTCATCGGTGGCGACTTCGCCGGTGGCGGCTCTGAGCAACGGCGGGCCGGCCAAAAACAGCTTGGCCTTACCGCGCACCACCACCACGTAATCCGACAGCCCCGGCTGATAGGCGCCGCCCGCCGTCGCCGAGCCGTGCACCACAGTGATCTGCGGCAAGCCCATTGCTGACATCCGCGCCTGATTGGCAAAACTGCGCGCGCCTTCGACGAAAATCTCGGCGGCGTAATTGAGGTTGGCGCCACCGCTCTCGGCGAGGGTGATCACCGGCAGTTTGTTTTCCTGAGCGATCTGTTGCAGGCGCAGGGATTTTTTCAGGCCGCTGGGCGAGATCGTGCCGCCCTTGATCGCGCTGTTGTTCGCCACGATCATCGCGCGGATGCCGCAGACGTAACCGATACCGGCGATCAGCCCGCCACCGGCCGAACTGCCATCCTTGTCGTCATGCAATTTGTAGCCGGCGAGGCTGGCCAGTTCGAGGAATGGCGCACCGGGATCAAGCAACAGGTTCAGGCGCTCGCGCGGCAGCAGTTGCCCGCGCTTGTCGAATTTCGCTTTGGCTTCGGCGGCTTTGTTCAGCAGGTTCTGTTCGAGTTGCTGCACTTGTTCGATGGCCGTAAGCATGGCCGCACGGTTGCGGGCGAAAGCCTCGCTGTGCGGATCGAGTCGGGACTGAATCTGCGGCATGGCTTACTCCTTGTCCTTGAGGACATCGGGAAGGTACGCCCGGTGGAACCCGTTGAACGACTCGCTGTGAGTGGCCTTGTGCAACGGCCATGCACGACTGCCGAGGCTGGCTGCGCCATCGATTTTCAAGGTGCTGCCACTGATGAACGCCGCCGCCGGGCTGAGCAGAAATACAATCGCCGCGCTGACTTCCGATTCGGTGCCGATGCGCTTGAGCGGTACATGTTCACGCAGGGTTGGAATCACCGCTTTGAACGCGCCTTCGTAAGTGTCCATGCCGCTGGAGGCGATCCAGCCCGGCGCCACCGCGTTGACCCGCACGCCGGCATGACCCCATTCGAACGCGGCGGTTTTGGTGAAGTTGTCCATGCCCGAACGCGCTGCGCCGGAGTGGCCCATGCCGGGCATGCCACCCCACATGTCGGCGAGCATGTTGACGATATTGCCGCCGTGTTTGCTCATCGACTGGTTGAACACTTCGCGAGCCATCAGGAAACCGCCGACCAGATTGGTGCGCAACACGGTTTCGAAACCTTTCTGATTGATCGAGGCCAAGGGCGACGGGTACTGGCCGCCGGCATTGTTGACCAGACCATGGATCGGCCCGTGTTCGGCAATCAGTTCTTTCACCAATTGCTTCACCGCTTCTTCATCGCGTATATCGCAGGCCTTCCAGGATGCGCGGCCACCGTCCTCGGCGATTTCGGTGGCGACTTTTTCGAGCTTCTCCGGCTTGCGCCCGACCAGCAGCACATTGGCCCCGAGCGCTGCCAGTTCATGCGCGGTGCAGCGACCGATGCCACTGCCGCCGCCGGTAACGATGATGGTCTGGCCGCTGAACAGATCGGCGTTGAAAATCGACGCGTAAGCCATGCAAACCCTCCTCTAGTCGAGCTGTTCGGCGATGCTCTGTGGCACCGGGATCTGGATTTCCAACAGTTGCTGGGCGAAGGCTTTGCCTTGCGGGTCGATGCGCAGACTGGCCACGCCACCACCGCCAAGCGCGTTTTCCAAAAGAAAATTCAAACTGTGGGTGCCGGGCAGATACCAGCGCTCGACCCGGCCGTGGATCGGGTCGAGCACGTGGCTCATCCAGTCGACGATAACGGCTGGGGTCAGTGCTTCGGCGATCCACGCTAGGTACTCGGGTTTGCGCGGCATGACGCCGATGTTGCTGTGATTGCCTTTGTCACCGGAGCGCGCCACGGCCAGTTTCACCAAGGCCACGCTGGCATCGGCGCGGCCCTGTGGTTTGGGCGGCTGATGGGGCAGAGGTAAATTCTCGCTGTCGAGCGCGCTCAGTGAGGGCAGGGAGCATGGATAGTGTTCACCGGCCATGTCGATGTGCAGCGAGCAAGCGCTTTTCTCGATCAGAAAGGAGAACAGACGGATCAACGGATACACCGTCGGCCGTCCGCCGACGATGCCGGTCAGCCCCGGTGCCATGCCGGTGGCGGCCTGGGCGATTTCCCGGGAGAACAGCACCAGTGCCTGTTTCAGCGGGTGGCGCACGGCGAGTTTGATCACCACTTCACGGCTGTCGCGGCGCTTGCCATGAGGGCCGTAGGTGGCTTCGCTGCCGAGCAGTTCGATGTTGATTTCGCTGTAGGGCGCCCAGCCGCGCTGGCTGAACATTTCCGAAGTCTTGTCGATGATCGCCTGACTGACGCGTCGTGCCTTATCCACCGCATCGATGCCGGCGATCAGGCAACTGGCGGTACAGCGAAAGCCATCCGGATAGGTGGCGCTGACCTTGTATTTATCCGGCGGCGGCAGGCCTTTGGCGCCGTGGACATGAACGAGGTTTTTGCCTTGTTGCTGAAGTTTGACCTGAGTGAAATCGCAGACCACGTCAGGCAACAGATACGCCTGCGGATCGCCGATTTCATACAGCATCTGCTCGCCAACGGTCAGTGGTGTGACCAGGCCGCCAGTGCCTTCAGGCTTGCTGACGATGAATTGGCCGTCGGCGCTGACTTCGACGATAGGGAAACCGATATGCTCGTAATCCGGCACCTCGCGCCAATCGGTGAAATTGCCGCCGGTGCATTGCGCGCCGCACTCGATGATGTGCCCGGCCAGCGCGGCCTGGGCGAGTTTGTCGTAGTCGTGCCACGACCAGCCGAATTCATGCACCAGCGCCGCACTGACCACGGCGCTGTCAACCACGCGCCCGGTGATGACGATGTCGGCGCCCAGGCGCAAGGCTTCGACAATGCCCGGCGCGCCGAGGTAGGCGTTGGTCGATACGCACATCGGCGGCAGCGGGGCGCCGCTGAACATCTCGGTGATGCCGCTGAGTTGTTTGAATTGTGGTTGCAGGTCATCGCCGAGTAACACGGCGATTTTCAGCAGGACGCCGGCCTTGTCGCAGGCCGCTTGCAGGGCGGCGGCGCAGGCTTGTGGATTGACCCCGCCGGCATTGCTGATGACGCGGATGTTCTGCTCGGCCAACTGCGGCAACAGAGGCGTGAGCACTTCGATGAAGTCGCCGGCGAACCCCGCCTGCGGATCCTTCATGCGTGCGCCGGCCATGATCGACATGGTGATCTCGGCGAGGTAGTCGAACACCAGATAGTCCAGCTTGCCGCCCTCCACCAACTGCGCGGCGGCGGTGGACGTATCTCCCCAGAATGCACTGGCGCATCCGATGCGAACGGTGGTGGGCATTTTTATCTCCGACTCAGCAACCTGCGACAGAAGTGTCTGGAGGCTACCAAGCAAGCGCTTGGTTTGTAAACAGTTGAAACTATCTTCTGCCCAAGCGCTTGCTTGGTTGCCGCTGGCGGCTTAAATTGCGCGCAACCCTGCGGTTTCAGGGGGCAACAGACTGATCGACTGTAGGAGAGAACGGGTGGACGAGCAAAAAGCCCTGAGGGTCATGCGTGATTTGGTCGACGAGGGCCAATTGACCGACCCCGACAGCGCCCGTGGCAAATTGCTGCAAGTGGCCGCTCACCTGTTCCGTAACAAAGGCTATGAACGCACCACAGTGCGCGATCTGGCCGGCGCAGTCGGTATCCAGTCGGGAAGCATTTTTCATCACTTCAAAAGCAAGGATGAAATCCTCCGCGCGGTGATGGAAGAAACCATCCGCTACAACACTGCGTTGATGCGTGCTGCACTCGCCGATGCGGCTGATGTGCGCGAGCGCGTGCTGGCGCTGATCCGCTGCGAATTGCAGTCGATCATGGGCGGCAGCGGTGAAGCCATGGCGGTGCTGGTCTACGAATGGCGCTCGCTGTCCGAAGAGGGCCAGGCCAAAGTGCTGGCGTTGCGCGATGTTTACGAAGACATCTGGCTGCAAGTGCTGGGTGAAGCCAAAGACGCCGGATTTATTCGTGGCGATGTATTTATTACCCGACGTTTCCTCACCGGCGCACTGTCGTGGACGACCACATGGTTCCGTGCCGGCGGCAGTTTGAGCCTCGATCAGTTGGCCGACGAGGCGTTGATTCTGGTCCTTGAAGCGCGTTGAAGCACTTTCTATCCGGCCGGGAAACTGGCTAACTTGGCGAAACCGCCTAGCTTGAATGCATTGATCGGTATTTTTTCGGGGAGTGGGGTGTTTTGAAGTCTTCGCCAATTCGGACGGCCGCGGGTTTGATGCTCGCAGCGCTGGCTGCATTTTGGGTTTTGCCCGCTCAGGCAGCGCAACTGGTTCGGGTCGGCGCGGCGCATTTTCCGCCTTACACCATTCGCCCGGAGAACGGTGCCGACACAGGCCTCCTGCCGCAACTGGTCGAGGCCCTCAATCGTTTGCAAAGCGACTATCAGTTCGTCCTCGTGCCGACCTCGATTCCCCGGCGTTTCGGTGATTTCAAGCAGGGCCGGATCGACATGGCGATTTTCGAGAATCCTGATTGGGGCTGGAAAGACATTCCGCACACGGATGTCGACATGGGCCTCGAGGATGCGGAGATTTTCGTCGCGCAACGCGAGGACGGTCGTCAGCAGAACTATTTTGCCGACCTCACCGGCAAGCGCCTCGCGCTGTTCAGCGGTTATCACTACGAATTCGCCAACTTCAACGCCGACCCCAAATTTCTTGCACAGAATTACAAGGCCACGCTGACCTATTCCCACGACAGCAATCTGCTGATGGTCCTTCGTAGTCGCGCCGATATCGCCTTGGTGACCCGTTCCTATCTGTTCGATTACCTGCTGCGTAACGAGAAGGTGCGCGACGAGTTGCTGGTGTCACAACGTATCGATCAGGTCTATCACCACTACGCGATTCTTCGCCCGACGGCGCCGATTACCGGTGCGGCGTTTGGCAAGCTGCTTAAGGGGCTGCGCGACAACGGTGAAATGCTGAAAATTTTCGAGCCTTACAAGATTGCGGTGGTACCGGTGCCGAAGTAACGGCGTGTCATGCCCATCCGTTGGTCGGATACCTGGCTGACCCTGTCAGATCTGACAGTAGACGCCGTATTGGCTTCAGGTTTTGATTCCTTTCCACACCCGCTCTTTGTGAGCGGCTTGAGAAAAAGGAATTTGCCATGTCCAATCCATCCCCGATTTCACTGCGTTGTGTGCCTGCTCCATTCGTAGAGCAAGCCAGCGAGAATGTCCTCACCTTGAACAAACCCGATGGTTCGACCGGCATTACAGTCGAAGTGTCGAGGTGGCCCTTTATGGCGCTCGGGCAACCGACGACGCTGCATGCCTGTGGTCAGACAAGCGATGGTTCGCCAATCATGTTGCGCATCGCCGATGCTGAACCATTGACGCAGCAGGAATTTGAGGAGGGCTGGCGCAGAACGATTGCGTGGGATGACCTGCAGGATCTGAAACACAACAGTCAACTGATGCTTATTTTTCAGCTGGCCCTGAATAACGCGGGTTGTGATTGCCCACTGCTGTTTCCTCCGATCAGCCTCAAAGTGCGAGTTCCCTTCGAGGATCTGACGACCTTCTCCGACGCTGAAGAAGCGCCCTGGAACGGCTGGACAAAAGGCCCGGCTGCAATCGACCCCGGAGATCTGGTTGTCGCCAAGGACGAGGACATCTACGTTCTCAACAACCGCACGTACACCAACGCATCGGCTGGCATCATTCTGGAAAAAAACTTCGCGAACCTTGAAGCCGGTACGCGTTATGAGTTCGGTCTACAGGTTCGTCGAACCAACACCAGCTCCAGTGTGCCGAGTCTGTCGCTTGCAGCAGGCACCCAGACCGTCACTGAAGCCAAGGATTTTCCAGCCATGACTTGGGAATCACTGGAGGGCACGTTTACTGCGGATTCTTCGCAGTGCACGTTGGCAATCATCAGTCATACGGCGAGTGGCAGCGGAAACGATTACGCAATCAAAAGGATCTGTGTCAGGTCTGTTTAGTTTGAGAACATGGGGTTTGCCAGCTTCAGAGAGCCCCGCCAGCAAACAGCATCGTTAGATTGTTGGTGGGGATCTCTAAATTTTCCGGGCGCGATCACGTTCCAGCATTTAACTGTCGACGATTATCGTGAGCCCGACCCATGTCCAATCTGAATGACCTGACTGCCCTGGCCTTGCCTTCGGGCAGTCAACTGATCGCTGATGCAACTGAAAGCCGTCTGAGCCTTAGCCTGGACGGGCAACCGCTGATCCGCCTGCGCCTTGATCGGGAGGTCAAGGGGCCGATCCAGATCGATGAGCGCTTTGCGCTGCCGCCCGGGCAGGCGTTATGGGCGGCCTGTTACTGGCTGTTCGCGCGGGATCCGGCGTGCCAGCAATTGACTTGGCAACTCGATCAGCCACCCACCGAAGCCTTGCTCAGTGGCTTGCTGGTGAACACCGACGTGGCGGGTGAATACCGCTGCGAACGCACGTTGTTCTGGCAATTGCCGCAACCTTGGCTCGGCACATCGCTAACCGGCAGCTACCCGCAGCAAATGGTCATCAGCCAATGCAAGCGCCATCCACTGCGGCCGGTGAAGCCGCGCGGTGAAGTGTATCGGCGTTTCGATGCCCGTCTGGGCGCGTGGATTTCCCTGCGCACGGTAGAGATCGAAGAGGATTTGCCGCGTTTCAACCGCTGGCAGAACAGTCCGCGCGTTGCCAGTTTCTGGCAGGAAGAGGGCAGCCTCGAGAAGCACCGCGAATACCTGAGCAAGCTCGATGCCGATCCGCACACGCTGACCTTGATCGGCTGTTTCGATGATCAGCCGTTTGCCTATTTCGAAGCCTACTGGGCCAAGGAAGACCGCATTGCGCCGTTCTACGATGCCGACAATTACGATCGCGGCATTCACATGCTGGTCGGCGAGGAGGATCACCGTGGCCCGCACAAAGTGGCGAGCTGGCTATCGGCGCTGGTGCATTACCTGTTTCTCGATGATCCGCGCACTCAGCGTGTGGTCGCTGAGCCTCGGGCCGACAACGCGAAGATGATCGGCCACATGCAGAATCAGTGTTTCCACTGTGAGAAGGAGTTCGACTTTCCGCACAAGCGCGCGGCGCTGATGATGCTGGGGCGTGAGCGGTTTTTTGATCGGTGCAAATTGGCCTGAGGTGATTTAAAAGCAAAAGATCGCAGCCTTCGGCAGCTCCTACAGAGGAATGCATTTCCATGTGAGAGCTGCCGAAGGCTGCGATCTTTTTTATCTGGCGACGCGGTCTTAACGACGACCGGCAATCACCGCATCCTGACGGCTGCCCGAGACCTTGCGGCAGTGCACCAGCGCATCACGAATCATGAAGTTGACCAGGGTTGGCGAAACGCCGAGCTCCTTGGCGATGTCCTTTTGCGGCACGCCATGCAGGCGGTACATCTCGAATGCATAGCGCGTGCGGCTGGGCAGTTCGGTCAGCGCGTCGGCGATGTTTTCCAGGGTCGAGAAGTTGATGTGCGAGGTTTCCGGCGAAGCACCTTGAATAACCACGTTCAGCCCTTCCTCTTCAGGGCCGGAGTACTTCTGCTCAAGCGCCTGTTTGCGGTAGTGATCGATGGCCAGGTTGCGCACGATCTGGAACAGATAGCTCAGTTGCGCCTTGATCGACGACGTGATTGGTGGCGCCGATTGCAGTCGGAAAAACGCATCCTGCACCACATCTTCGGCGCGCGACCGGCAGCCGGTAATACGGGCTGCAATCTTGACCAGAATCAGTCGATTGTCGACGAATGCCTGAAGTAGCGGTGAATCGCACTTGCTTGTGGATACTTGTTCCGTCATGGAAATCACCTTGCTGCCAAATAGGTTAGTGGGACGCCTGGGGACGAGGCCGTCCTACACATCGAGCGACAAATTATGTTGAATGATAATGATTGTCAATTGAGAAAGAGAAGTAATGCGCCACAAAGGTGCGATGTGAGAACTGCGACACGCCGCCACACCCCGGCCCCATTGGCGATCCAGCCTGCCGACTAATTATTTCAAGACGTCATCCGTTCTCATTGGTGAATGGTTCCGGGTGCACGACCCCGGCCAGACAGCATTCCAGCGCCTTGCGCGGTCGGCACAGACCGCGCCCAGCAGGCCCTTCGCGGGGCGTGACGCAGCAACCCGATTCCATTAGCAAGCCGAATTCAGGCAGGAAACCTCATGACCGACGCGTTCGAACTCCCCAGCACCCTGGTCCAAGCCCTTCAGCGCCGCGCGGCCCTGACGCCGGATCGACTGGCCTTGCGTTTTCTTGCCGAAAGCGAAGAGCAGGCTGTGGTACTCAGTTATCGCGAACTGGATGAGCGCGCGCGCACTATTGCGGCCGCATTGCAGGTCGAAGCCGAATTCGGCGACCGCGCGGTGCTGTTGTTTCCCAGCGGCCCGGATTACGTCGCGGCCTTCTTTGGATGCTTGTACGCCGGCGTGATCGCGGTGCCGGCTTATCCGCCGGAATCTGCGCGGCGTCATCACCAGGAGCGGTTGCTGTCGATCATTGCCGACGCCGAACCGCGTCTGCTACTGACCAGCGCCGACTTGCGCGACGCCTTGCAGCAGATCGAAGGCGCGCCGCCGTTGCTGTGTGTCGACACTCTCGACCGCACGCAGGCCGAAAGCTGGGTTGAACCGAGCTTGCCGCAAGACCATATCGCTTTCCTGCAATACACCTCCGGCTCCACCGCGCTGCCCAAAGGTGTGCAGGTCAGCCACGGCAATCTGGTCGCCAATGAACTGTTGATCCGTCACGGTTTCGGCATCGATGTAAATCCGGACGACGTGATCGTCAGCTGGCTGCCGCTGTATCACGACATGGGTTTGATCGGCGGTCTGTTGCAGCCGATTTTCAGCGGCGTACCGTGCATCCTGATGTCGCCAGCGTACTTCCTCGGCCGGCCTTTGCGCTGGCTGGAAGCGATCAGCCAATACGGCGGCACCATCAGCGGCGGGCCCGACTTCGCCTATCGCCTGTGCAGCGAGCGGGTCAGCGAATCGGCACTTGAACGCCTCGACCTGAGCCGCTGGCGCGTGGCCTATTCCGGCTCCGAGCCGATCCGTCTCGACACCCTCGAGCGCTTCGCCGAGAAGTTCACTGCGTGCGGCTTCAGCGCAGACAGTTTCATGGCCTCGTACGGTCTGGCCGAAGCGACGCTATTCGTCGCCGGCACCCCGCGCGGCACCGGCATCCCGGCACTGCGCGTGGACGATCAGGCGCTGGCGCAAAACCGTGCGGCGCCGGGTGAGGGCAGCCCGATCATGAGCTGCGGCATCAGCCAGCCGGAACACGCCGTGCTGATCGTCGAACCCAATACCCTCGAAGCGCTGGCCGACAATGCTGTCGGCGAAGTCTGGGCTACGGGTCCGAGCATCGCCCTCGGCTATTGGCGCAACCCGGAAGCCAGCGCCAAGACGTTTGTCCAGCATGCCGGCCGCACCTGGCTGCGCACCGGTGACCTGGGCTTCGTCCGCAACGGCGAACTGTTCATCACCGGGCGCCTGAAAGACATGCTCATCGTGCGCGGCCACAACCTCTATCCGCAGGACATCGAGAAGACCGTCGAGAACGAAGTGGAAGTGGTGCGCAAGGGCCGCGTCGCTGCATTCGCGATCAATCAGAATGGCGAAGAAGGCATCGGCATCGCCGCGGAAATCAGCCGCAGCGTGCAAAAAATCCTGCCGCCGGAAGCCTTGATCAAAGCGATCCGCCAAGCGGTAGCCGAGGCGTATCAGGAGGCACCAAGCGTTGTTGTACTGCTCAATCCAGGCGCCTTGCCGAAAACCTCCAGCGGCAAATTACAGCGTTCGGCGTGCCGCAATCGTCTGGCCGATGGCAGCCTCGACAGCTACGCGGTGTTCCCGTCGACCACAGCCGAAACCGCAGAGTCGGCCACCAGCGCCTCCGAACTCGAAGCGTTGATCGGCAACATCTGGGCCGAACAACTCAACGTCAAACAGGTCAACGCCGACGATCACTTCTTCCTGCTCGGCGGCAACTCGATCGCCGCCACGCAAGTGATCGCCCGGGTTCGCGAAGAACTCAGCCTTGAGCTGAGCCTGCGTCTGCTCTTCGAAGCCCCGACACTGTCGGCATTCGCTGCTGCCGTGGCGCAACAGCAACAGGACGGCGGCAGCGCCCAAGGCGCAATCATTGCGTTGTCGCGCTCCGAGCCAATGCCACAATCGCTGGCGCAAAACCGTCTGTGGATCACCTGGCAACTCGACCCGCAGAGCAGCGCCTACAACATTCCCGGTGCCCTGCGTTTACGCGGCGAACTGGACGAAGACGCCTTGCGCACCAGTTTCCAGCAACTGATCGAACGCCATGAATCGCTGCGCACGCGTTTCTTTGAGCGCGACGGCGTGGCCCTGCAACAAGTCGCTGCCGCCGCCGAATTCAATCTGCAACTGATCGACATCAGCGACCTGCCGGCCCATGAGCGCGAGGCCCGTGCGCAACAAATCCGCGAAGATGAAGCGCGCACCCAGTTCGACCTGGAGAAAGGCCCGCTGCTGTGGGTGACGCTGGTGCGTCTCGACGACGAAGATCACCAACTGCTGGTGACGCTGCACCACATCATCGCCGACGGCTGGTCGCTGAACGTATTGATCGACGAATTTTCGCGCCTGTACGCCGCCGCTTCGCAGGGCGCGACCGCGACCCTTGCGCCGCTGCCAACCCAGTACGCCGACTACGGCAGTTGGCAGCGCCAATGGCTGGCGCAGGGCGAGGGCGAGCGGCAACTGGCGTACTGGAAAACGCAGTTGGGTGACGAACATCCGACCCTGGAACTGGCCACTGATCATCCGCGCTCGACCCAACAAAACCACAGTGCCGCGCGCCACACCGTGCGTTTGGGCGCGCACCTCAGCGAGGCGATCCGCAACACCGCGCAAGCGCAACAAGCGACGCCGTTCATGCTGCTGCTCTCGGCATTCCAGAGCCTGCTGCATCGCTACAGCGGTCAGCGCGACATTCGCATCGGCGTACCCAACGCCAACCGTCCGCGCCTGGAAACCCAAGGCCTGATCGGTTTCTTCATCAACACCCAAGTGCTGCGTGCGCAAATCGATTCGCGCCTGTCGTTTGTCGAGCTGCTGGCCCAGACCCGTCAAGCCGCACTCGGTGCGCAAGCGAATCAGGATCTGCCCTTCGAACAACTGCTCGAAGCCTTCCCGCAAGCCCGTGAACAAGGCTTGTTCCAGGTCATGTTCAACCATCAGCAACGCGACCTGAGCGCACTCAAGCGTCTGCCGGGTCTGCTCGCCGAAGAACTGCCGTGGCACAGCCGCGAAGCCAAGTTCGACCTGCAACTGCACAGCGAAGAAGACCGTAACGGTCGCCTGACGCTGTCGTTCGACTACGCCAGTGAACTGTTCGATTCGGCCACCATCGAGCGTCTGGCCGAACACTTCAGCAACCTGTTGCGCGAAGTCTGCGAACGCCCGGAGCAAGCCATCGGCGACCTGCAGCTGTTGACCGTCGGCGAACACGACCAGCATAAAAACTGGAGCGTCGCACCGTGCACCCCGGCGCAACAATGGCTGCCGGAACGGCTCAACGAACAGGTGCGAAAAACCCCGGAACGCACCGCGCTGGTGTGGGACGGTGGCAGCCTCGACTTCGCCGAACTGCACACGCAGGCCAACCGCCTCGCGCACTACCTGCGCGACAAAGGCGTCGGCCCGGATGTATGCGTGGCTATCGCCGCCGAGCGCTCGCCGCAACTGTTGATCGGTCTGTTGGCGATCATCAAGGCCGGTGGCGCCTATGTGCCGCTGGACCCGGATTATCCGGCTGATCGTCTCGCCTACATGCTCAGCGACAGCGGCGTCGAATTGCTGCTGACCCAAACCGAATTGCTCGAGCGTTTGCCGGCCAGCGACGGCGTCAGCGTGATCGCCATGGATGCGTTGCACCTGGAAAACTGGCCGAGCCAGGCGCCAGGTCCGCACCTGCACGGCGACAACCTCGCCTACGTGATCTACACCTCGGGTTCCACCGGCCAACCGAAAGGCGTCGGCAACACTCACGCCGCGCTGGCCGAACGTCTGCAATGGATGCAGAACGCTTACGCCCTCAATGAAACAGATGTGCTGATGCAAAAGGCACCGATCAGTTTCGACGTGTCGGTGTGGGAATGCTTCTGGCCGCTGATCACTGGCGCGCGTCTGCTGATCGCCGGCGCCGGTGAACACCGCGATCCGCATCGCATTGCGCAGCTTGTTCAGGCCTATGGCGTGACCACGCTGCACTTTGTGCCGCCACTGCTCTCGCTGTTCATCGACGAACCGCTGAGCGCCGAATGCACCAGCCTGCGCCGGGTATTCTCCGGTGGTGAAGCGCTGCCCGCCGAACTGCGCAACCGCGTGTTGGCGCAACTGCCGGCGGTGCAATTGCACAACCGTTACGGCCCGACCGAAACCGCAATCAACGTCACCCACTGGCATTGCACCCCTGCCGATGGCGAACGTTCGCCGATCGGTCGTCCGTTGGGCAACGTGATTTGCCGCGTGCTCGACGCCGATCTCAATCCGGTGCCGGCCGGCGTGCCGGGTGAGCTGTGCATCAGCGGTATCGGTCTGGCTCGCGGTTACCTTGGCCGTCCATCGTTGACCGCGGAACGTTTTGTGGTCGATCCGCTGGGCGAGCAGGGCGCACGTTTGTACCGCACCGGCGACCGCGCGCGCTGGACGTCCGACGGCGTCATCGAATACCTCGGCCGTCTCGACCAGCAAGTCAAACTGCGTGGCTTCCGCGTCGAACCGGAAGAAATCGAAGCGCGTCTGCTCGCCCAGAACGGCGTCGCCCAAGCCGTGGTGCTAGTGCGCGAAACCGCTGCCGGCGCGCAGCTGATCGGTTACTTCACCGCGACCGATACAAGCGAAGTTGCAGACGAACACATCACGCGCCTGAAAACCGCGCTGGCCGCCGAGCTGCCGGAGTACATGGTCCCGGCACAACTGATGCGTTTGGACGCAATGCCTCTGAGCCCGAGCGGCAAACTCGACCGCCGTGCCTTGCCCGAGCCGCAATGGCAAGTACGTGAACACGTCGAGCCGGTGACTGCACTGCAACAGCAGATCGCCGCGATCTGGCGCGAAGTGCTCGGTCTGGCGCAAGTTGGCCTGCGCGACGACTTCTTCGCCCTCGGCGGTCACTCGCTGCTGGCCACGCAAATCATCTCGCGCACCCGTCAGGCCTGCGACGTCGAACTGCCGTTGCGCGCCTTGTTCGAGCACAGCGAGCTGGCTGATTTCGCCGAGCAGATCCGCCTGATCCAGGCCAGCGGCCGCACCAACAAACAGCCGCCGATCGACAAGGTCGATCGCAGCCAACCGGTGCCCTTGTCGTACTCGCAACAGCGCATGTGGTTCCTCTGGCAGATGGAGCCGGACAGCCCGGCGTACAACGTCGGCGGCATGGCGCGTCTGCGTGGCGTGTTGCATGTCGAGCGTTTCGAAGCCGCGTTGCAAGCGTTGATCCTGCGTCACGAAACCCTGCGCACCACCTTCCCGAGCGTCGACGGCGTCGCCCGCCAACAGGTGCATGCCGAAACCGGCGTACGCATGGGCTGGAAGGATTTCTCAAAACTTTCCGCCGACGTGCGCGAGCAAAAGGTTCAGCAATTCGCCGACGAAGAAGCGCATCTGCCGTTCGATCTGGAAAGCGGCCCGCTGCTGCGCGCCTGTCTGGTGAAAACCGCCGAGCAGGAGCATTACTTTGTCCTGACTCTGCACCACATCGTCACCGAAGGCTGGGCGATGGATATTTTCGCCCGCGAACTCAGTGCGCTGTACGAAGCGTTTGTCGATGACCGTGATTCGCCGCTTGAGCCGCTGCCCGTGCAGTACCTCGATTACAGCGTCTGGCAGCGCAACTGGCTGGAATCCGGCGAGCGTCAGCGCCAACTCGACTACTGGACCGCGCAACTCGGTCGTGAACATCCGCTGCTGGAACTGCCGGGTGACCGTCCGCGTCCGCCGGTACAAAGCCATCAGGGCGAACTGTTCCGCTTCGACCTGAGCGACGATCTTGCCGCGCGGGTTCGTGCCTTCAATGCGCAAAACGGCCTGACCCTGTTCATGACCATGACCGCCGCGCTCGCGACATTGCTTTACCGCTACAGCGGCCAGACCGATCTGCGCATCGGCGCGCCAGTGGCTAACCGTATTCGCCCGGAAAGCGAAGGGCTGATCGGTGCGTTCCTCAACACCCAGGTGCTGCGTTGTCAGCTCGACGGCATGATGTCGGTCGGCGAGTTGTTCGAGCAGGTGCGTCACACCGTGATCGAAGGCCAGTCGCATCAGGATCTGCCGTTCGATCATCTGGTCGAAGCCTTGCAGCCGCCGCGCAGTGCCGCCTACAACCCGTTGTTCCAAGTAATGTGCAACGTGCAGCGCTGGGAATTCCAGCAGAGCCGCATGCTCGCCGGCATGACCGTCGAGTATTTGGCCAACGATGCGCGGGCGACCAAGTTCGACCTCAATCTGGAAGTCACCGACCTCGACCATCGCCTCGGTTGCTGCCTGACTTACAGCACCGATTTGTTCGACGAGCCGACCATCGCGCGCATGGCCAAACATTGGCGCAACCTGCTGGAAGCGCTGATCGCCGATCCGCAACAGCGTCTAAGCGAATTGCCGCTGCTCGATGCGCCTGAGCAACAACACCTGCTCGACAGCCTCGGCGTCGAGCCGGGTGAGCATCGTCTCGATCAGTGCATTCATCACCTGTTCGCCGAACAGGCACTGGCGCGCAAAGACGCGCCGGCCCTGACTTTCGCCGGGCAAACCCTGAGCTACGCCGAACTCGACGCCCGCGCCAATCGCTTGGCCTGGGCCTTGCGTGAACGGGGTGTCGGCCCGCAAGTGCGCGTTGGCCTGGCGCTGGAGCGTTCGCTGGAGATGGTCATCGGCTTGCTGGCGATTCTCAAGGCTGGCGGCGCCTATGTGCCGCTGGACCCGGAATACCCGCTCGACCGTCTGCACTACATGATCGAAGACAGTCGCATTGGTCTGCTGCTCAGTGATCGCGCAATGTTCAAAGCCCTTGGCGATCTGCCGCCAAGCGTGGCGCGCTGGTGCCTGGAAGATGACAGCGCAGCACTCGCTGCTTATCCGGCCAGCGAGCTGCCGTTTATCAGCCTGCCGCAACATCAGGCCTACCTGATTTACACCTCGGGCTCGACCGGCAAACCGAAAGGCGTAGTGGTCTCCCACGGCGAAATCGCCATGCACTGCCAAGCCGTGATCGAGCGGTTTGGCATGCGCCCGGATGACTGCGAACTGCATTTCTATTCGATCAACTTCGATGCGGCGACCGAGCGTCTGTTGGTGCCGCTGCTCAGTGGTGCGCAGGTTGTATTGCGTGCACAAGGTCAGTGGGACGCGGAAGAAATCTGCGGTTTGATCCGCACGCATAAAATCAACGTGCTCGGTTTCACCCCGAGCTACGGTAGCCAGTTAGCGCAGTTCCTCTCGACGCAAAACGAAATCCTGCCGGTGCGGATGATCATCACCGGCGGTGAAGCATTGACCGGTGAACACCTGCAACGCATTCGTGCAGCGTTCAAACCGGCGATGTTTTTCAACGCCTATGGCCCGACGGAAACCGTGGTCATGCCACTGGCCAGTCTGGCGCCGCAGGTGCTCGAAGAGGGCGCTGGCAGTGTGCCGATCGGCAGCGTGATCGGTGCGCGCGTGGCGTACATTCTCGACGCCGATCTGGCGCTGGTGCCGCAAGGTGCGACCGGTGAATTGTTCGTCGGCGGCGCCGGTCTGGCGCAGGCCTATCACGACCGTCCGGGCATCACCGCCGAGCGTTTTGTTGCTGACCCGTTCGCCAGCGATGGCGGGCGCATGTACCGCACCGGCGACCTGGTGCGCCAGCGCGCCGATGGTTTGGTGGAATACCTGGGCCGGATCGACCATCAGGTAAAAATCCGTGGATTCCGTATCGAACTCGGCGAAATCGAAACCCGTCTGCTCGATCATGACTCGATTCGCGAAGCCGTGGTGTTGGCCCTGGATGCGCCGAGCGGCAAGCAACTGGTTGGCTATCTGGTCACCGAGATTGCCGAGCAAAACGAAACCAGACAGGCTGAACTGCGCGACGCGCTCAAGGCGCACCTCAAGGCACAACTGCCGGATTACATGGTGCCGACGCACCTGATTCTGCTGGCGAGCATGCCGCTGACCGCCAACGGCAAACTCGACCGTCGCGCCTTGCCGGCGCCGGATCCCGAGTTGAATCGTCAGGACTACGTTGCGCCAAGCAACGAACTGGAACAGACCCTGGCGCAGATCTGGTGCGAAGTGCTCAACGTCGAGCAGGTCGGTCTCAACGACAACTTCTTCGAATTGGGTGGCGACTCGATTCTGTCGATTCAAGTGGTCAGCCGTGCACGGCAACAGGGCATTCATTTCAGCCCGCGTGATCTGTTCCAGCATCAAACTGTGCAGACTTTGGCTGCTGTGGCCAGCCGCACTGAACAGGTCACGGCTGAGCAAGGTCTGGTGTCGGGTGAATCGCGCCTGACGCCGATTCAGCACTGGTTCTTCGACACTGCAATCCCCGAGCGTCAGCACTGGAATCAGGCGTTGTTGCTGGAGCCGACCGTGACCCTCGAACCGCATCGTCTGGAGCAAGCGTTGCTGGCGGTGATCGAGCAGCATGATGCCTTGCGCCTGCGCTTCACCGAGGCCAACGGTCAATGGCAAGCGACGCACCAAGCCGTCTCCGAAGCGGCCGTGGTGTGGCAAGTGCGGGTTACCTCGATGGACAAGTGCCAAGCGCTGTTCGCTGATGCGCAGTGCAGCCTTGATCTGCAAAATGGTCCGCTGGTTCGCGCCTTGCTGGTCGACGGCCCTGAAGGTCAGCAACGCCTGTTTATCGCCATCCATCACTTGGTGGTCGACGGCGTGTCGTGGCGCGTATTGCTCGACGATGTGCAAACCGTTTACCGCCAACTCGATACCGACCAAGCGGTGAAACTGCCAGCGAAAACCAGTGCCTTCAAAGACTGGGCCGCGCGTTTGCAAGCCTATGCCGGCAGCGAATCCCTGCGCGAAGAACTCAACTGGTGGCAGACCCAACTGGCCGGTCCGAGCGCCGATTTGCCGTGCGAAAACCCGCAGGGCGGCCAGCAGAATCGTCACGCGCAAACCGTCAGCGTGCGCCTCGATGCCGAGCACACCAAACAGTTGCTGCAACAGGCGCCAGCCGCCTATCGCACGCAAGTCAACGACTTGCTGCTGACCGCGCTGGCCCGTGTGCTCTGCCGCTGGAGCGGTCAACCGTCGGCACTGATTCAACTGGAAGGCCACGGTCGCGAAACCCTGTTCGACGAGATCGATCTGACCCGCACTGTCGGCTGGTTCACCAGCGCTTACCCACTGCGTCTGACCCCGCACAACATCGAAGAGGCTGCGGGGCAGGGCGCTTCGATCAAGGCGATCAAGGAGCAACTGCGCGCGGTGCCGCACAAGGGCCTGGGCTACGGCGTACTGCGTTATCTCGCCGATGATCTCAGCCAGCGCAGCATGGCCGCGTTGCCGAACGCGCCGGTCACCTTCAACTACCTCGGCCAGTTCGACCAGAGCTTCGGCAGCGGTGCGCTGTTCCGTCCGCTGGATGAAGCGGTCGGTGCCGCCCACGATCCGCACGCGCCATTGCCGAACGAACTGAGTATCGACAGTCAGGTCTACGGCGGTGAATTGCTGCTGCGCTGGACCTTCAGCGCCGAGCGTTACGACGCGCAAACCATCAACGATCTGGCCGACGCTTACCTCGGTGAGCTGCAAAGCCTGATCGCCCATTGCCTGCAAGACGAGTCCGGCGGCCTGACGCCGTCGGATTTCCCGTTGGCCAAGCTGACTCAGGCGCAACTGGATGCCTTGCCGGTACCGGCCGCGCACATCGAAGACGTTTATCCGCTGACGCCGATGCAGGAAGGCATGTTGCTGCATACCTTGCTCGAACCGGGCACCGGTCTGTACTACATGCAGGATCGCTACCGCATCAACAGCGAACTCGACCCGGAGCGTTTCGCCCAGGCGTGGCAAGCGGTGATCGCCCGTCACGAAGCGCTGCGTGCGTCGTTCTGCTGGAATGTCGGCGAAGACATGCTGCAAGTGATTCACACACCGGGTCGCACGCCGATCGAGTATCTGGACTGGAGTGCCATCGCTGAAACCGAGCAGGAACCGAAGCTGCAAGCGCTGCTGAAAAGCGAGCGCGAGGCCGGTTTCGATCTGCTCAATCAGGCGCCGTTCCACCTGCGTCTGATCAAGGTCGGCGCAGCGCGTTACTGGTTCATGATGAGCAACCACCACATTCTCATCGATGCATGGTGCCGCTCGTTGCTGATGAACGACTTCTTCGAGATTTACACCGCGTTGGGTGAGGGTCGTGAAGCGCAACTTGCCGTGCCGCCGCGTTATCGCGATTACATCGGCTGGCTGCAACGTCAGAGCCTGGCCGAAGCGCGGCAGTGGTGGCAGCACAATCTGCAAGGGTTCGAACGCACCACACCGATCCCGAGCGATCGTCCGTTCCTGCGCGAACACGCCGGTGAAAGCGGCGGCATGGTCGTTGGCGACCGCTACACCCGCCTCAATGTCGAGGACGGTGCGCGTCTGCGTGAACTGGCGCAGGCGCATCAATTGACCATCAACACTTTCGCTCAAGCCGCGTGGGCCTTGGTACTGCGCCGCATGAGTGGCGATCGTGACGTGCTCTTCGGCGTCACCGTGGCCGGGCGTCCGGTGGAAATGCCGGAGATGCAGCGTACCGTCGGCCTGTTCATCAACAGTATCGCGCTGCGGGTGAAAATGCCTGAGGACGATCAGCGCAGCAGCGTGCGTCAGTGGCTCAGCGCTTTGCTCGACAGCAACATGCAACTGCGTGAGTACGAATACCTGCCGTTGGTGAACATCCAGGAACAAAGCGAATTGCCGAAAGGCCAGCCGCTGTTTGACAGCCTGTTTGTCTTCGAAAACGCCCCGGTGGAAGTGTCGGTACTTGATCGCGCGCAGAGCCTGAATGCGACCTCGGACTCCGGCCGTACGCACACTAACTTCCCGCTGACGGCGGTGTGCTACCCGGGTGATGACCTTGGTCTGCATCTGTCCTACGACCAGCGCTATTTCGACGAATCGACCATCGAACGCATGCTCGGCGAGTTCAAGCGTTTGCTGCTGGCGCTGGTCGATGGCTTCCATGGCGACATGGCCGACCTGCCGCTGCTAGGCAGTGAGGAAGAGGAGTTTCTGCTGCACGGTTGCAACCAGAGTGCCCACGATTATCCGCTGGAGCAGAGCTACGTTGCGCTGTTCGAAGCGCAGGTCGCCGCGCATCCGCAGCGCATCGCCGCCACCTGCCTTGATCAGCAACAGAGTTACGCCGAGCTGAACCACAATGCCAACCGACTCGGCCATGCACTGGTCGCCGTGGGTGTGCAGATGGATCAACCGGTGGCCTTGCTCGCCGAACGAAATCTCGATCTGCTCGGCATGATCATTGGTAGCTTCAAGGCCGGTGCCGGTTATCTGCCGTTGGATCCGGGCCTGCCGAGTCAGCGTCTGCAACGCATCATCGAGCTGAGCCGCACGCCGGTGCTGGTCTGCAGCGAGGCGTGCCGCACACAGGCGCAGACCTTACTGGATGAATTCAGCTGCGCCGACCGTCCAAAGTTGCTGGTCTGGGAAGAGATTCAAGCGGAGGCGACGTCGGCGCAGGACCTGGGCATTTACAGCGGCCCGGACAACCTCGCTTACGTGATCTACACCTCGGGTTCGACCGGCCTGCCGAAAGGCGTGATGGTCGAGCAGCGCGGTATGCTCAACAACCAGTTGAGCAAGGTGCCGTATCTGCATCTGAGCGACGCCGACGTGATTGCACAGACCGCGTCGCAAAGCTTCGATATTTCGGTCTGGCAGTTCCTCGCCGCGCCGTTGTTCGGCGCACGGGTGGACATCGTGCCGAACACCATCGCCCACGATCCGCAAGGTTTGCTGGTGCACGTGCAAGCGCAGGGCATCACCGTCCTGGAGAGCGTGCCGTCGCTTATTCAGGGCATGCTCGCTTCGGATCGTCTGAGTCTGGATGGCCTGCGCTGGATGCTGCCGACCGGTGAGGCAATGCCGCCGGAACTGGCGCACCAATGGCTGCTGCGTTACCCGGACATTAGTCTAGTCAACGCTTATGGCCCGGCGGAATGCTCGGATGACGTGGCGTTTTTCCGTGTCGACATGGCCTCGACGCGCGGCAGTTACCTGCCGATCGGTACGCCGACCGACAACAACTTGCTCTATCTGGTCGACGGCGCGCTGGAGCTGGTGCCGCTGGGCGCGGTGGGTGAGTTGTGCGTGGCAGGCACGGGCGTCGGTCGCGGTTATGTCAGCGACCCGTTGCGCACCGCACCGGTGTTTGTGCCGAACCCGTTCGGCGCGCCGGGCGAACGTCTGTATCGCACCGGTGACCTGGCGCGGCGTCGCAGTGACGGTGTGCTGGAGTACGTTGGCCGGGTTGACGATCAGGTGAAGATTCGCGGTTATCGCATCGAGCTGGGCGAAATCGAGGCGCGTCTGCATGAGCAACCGGAAGTGCGCGATGGCGCAGTCGGTGTGCAGGAAGGCGTCAACGGCAAGCACTTGGTCGGCTATCTGGTGGCGGCCGATTCGGCACTCAATCCGAGTGAACGCCTGGAGCGGATCAAACAGCGCCTGCGCGCCGAGTTGCCTGAATACATGGTGCCGCTGCACTGGTTGTGGCTCGATCAGCTGCCGCTCAATGCCAACGGCAAACTCGACCGCAAAGCCTTGCCGGCACTGGAGATCGGCCAGTTGCAGAGTCAGGATTATCTGGCCCCGCGCAATGAACTGGAGCAGACCCTGGCGGATGTTTGGGCCGAGGTGCTGAAGGTCGAGAAGGTCGGCGTACGCGACAACTTCTTCGAACTGGGCGGGCATTCGTTGCTGGCCACGCAGATCGCCTCGCGGGTGCAGAAAACCCTGCAGCGCGATGTGCCGTTGCGGGCGATGTTCGAGTGCAGCACGGTGGAGGAGCTGGCCGAGTACATTGATGGACTGACGGCGAGTGATATCACCGAGGAGAAGGTCGATCGGTTGAATGATCTGATGGCGGAGCTGGAGGGCCTTTGATTCTCTAGTGCCTGTAGTGGCCTTATCGCTGGCAAGCCAGCTCCCACAGTAATCGAGTGTAGCCACAGATTTTGTGTTCACTCTGGAACCTGTGGGAGCTGGCTTGCCAGCGATGGCGTCAGCGCGTTCAACACAATTAAACCAGTACAATCGCGTACATTTCCAGGGTTGACGACCAGCAACCGGCAGCTCAGTCTGCCGGTTCTGTTTTTTTGTCGCGGGGGTGGTCGATGCCTTTTTTCACGGTTGACGGACAAGCGCTGCATTACATTGATCAAGGCACAGGACCGGCGGTATTGCTGGCCGGCAGCTACCTGTGGGATCAGGCCATGTGGGCACCGCAGATCGCTGCGTTATCGCCGCACTATCGGGTGATCGCACTGGACTTGTGGGGCCACGGTGAGTCGGGACGGTTGCCTGAAGGCACCACATCACTGGACGACATTGCTCGTCAGGCGCGGTCCCTGATCGATCATCTTGATATCGATCAGGTCACTCTTGTCGGGCTGTCGGTCGGTGGCATGTGGGGCGTACGTCTGGCGTTGTTGGCCCCGCAACGGATCAACGGTCTGGTGCTGATGGACACCTACGTCGGCGTCGAGCCGGAACCGACTCGTCAGTACTACTTCTCGCTGTTCAAGCAGATTGAAGAAACCGGCGAAATCTCCGAGCAGTTACTGGATATCGTCGTGCCGATCTTCTTCCGTCCGGGTATCGATCCGCAGTCGGCGCTGTATCAGGATTTTCGCGCGAAACTGGCGGCGTACTCCTCGGATCGACTGCGCGAAAGCATCGTACCGATGGGGCGTATCACCTTTGGCCGGGATGATTTGTTGCCACGACTGGGCGAATTGAATGCGGCCTCCACGCTGGTCATGTGCGGCGATCAGGACAAACCGCGACCACCGTCGGAAACAAAGGAAATGGCCGAGTTGATCGGTTGCCCGTGGGTGCTGGTGCCGGAGGCGGGGCATATCTCCAACCTGGAGAACCCGCAGTTTGTCACCGAGGTGTTGTTGGCTTTCCTGGCTGACCGCCGTTGAAAAGATCGCAGCCTGCGGCAGCTCCTACAGAAAACGCTTTCCATGTAGGAGCTGCCGCAGGCTGCGATCTTTTGATTTTGCTTATTTAGGCCCGAGAATCTTCACCAACTTGTCCGGCGAAGGCGCGCCTTGTTGCTGTTGCAACTCACCCTTGTCATCCATGTAGAAAATCGCCGGCGTCGCCTGCAAATCCAGGTCTTCCATCAACTGCATGTTCGCTGCCAGTTTGGTCTGCACGGCCGCCGGAATATCTTTCAGCGCTTTGAGCGAGCTGCCCTTGCCTGCTTTTTCGTGATCCTCCAGGGCCTTGGCCGGATCTTTCGCGGCCAGCAACGCGGCGGATTTGCCCGGGCTGTCCTCGCGAATGATGCCAACCATGATGTGCCGCAACTGCACCTTGCCAGCCTTGACCCACGGCCGCGCCTGTTCCCAGAACATGTTGCAGTACGGGCAGTTCGGGTCGCTGAACAGGTACACGGTGCGCGGTGCATCCTTGTTGCCGTCCTGAATCCAGTTGCTCGCCTCGAACTTGGCCCAGGTTTCCTTGGCCATCGGCGCGTAGACCATTTTTTGCAGTGGCTCGCTGCTCAGATCCTTGCCGTCGGCGTCGTACATATTGCCGAGAATGACGTGTTTGCCATCCGGGGTCAGGTACAGCGCCATGCCACGGTTCTGATACTGCGCCGCGTAACCGCGCAAGCCATCGGGGGCATCGAACTGGCCGACGATTTTCGCGCCTTTGGCTTCGATCTGCTTGATCGCCGCAGGCAATTCTTCAGCGGCCTGCACCGACGGCAAGTGCAGCAGGGCGGTGCCCAGAGTCAGCGTCAGCAGGTGGCGGAGGCGGGGCATGGCAGTTTCCTTGCAGAGGTGGCCGGTGCAGTGGCCGGGTTCGAATTCGGGGTCGGGGTGTCGAAGTTTTCCAAGGCGCGCGCCAGGCTGGCGTTGGATAACTCGCCCAGGTGGCTGCTCAGCAGCCGACCGTCAGGGCTATAGAACAGCGTAGTCGGCAATGCCATCGAACCGACGGCCTGACCGAGGCGGCCGCTGCGGTCGAACAGCACGTTGTTCAGGCTCAGGCCCTGGGTCTCAAGAAACGTCGCCACGCTTTGCATGCTTTCGGCCTGATTGACGAACAGGAAGGTCAGGTCCGGGCGTTGTTGCTGGGCATTCTCCAGGACTGGCATTTCGCGCCGACACGGCGGACACCAGGTCGCCCACAGATTGATCACCAGCGGGCCGCCCTGATAATCGCTGAGCTGGATGGTTTCCCCGGCCGCGTTGCGCAAAGAGATGTCCGGCAGTCGGGTGCCTTGTTCATAGATGTTTAACGACAACGTCGCCAACAGCCAGAACGCCACACCGCTGGCCACGCCAAAGCCCAGTGGACGACGCAGCCCTGGACGCCGCCAGCCGCGATACAGCGCCGCCAGCAGCAACACAATCACACCCGGCCAGGCAAGGAAGCCACCGTCACGCAAATCGATGATCTGCCACGGGTCATTGCGATAGTGCGACCAGTACAGCAGCACAAAGGCAATCCGCGCCGCGAGCATGCCCAGCAGAAACAGGCTGAACAACGCCGACTCGGGGTTATCACCGCCACGCTTGGCCACCCGCCAGCCGACAAAGGTCGCCAGTGCCAGAGCACTGATCAGCAGCAGGTGATTAAGCGCGATGGCAAAAGTGCCGAGGGTGAAAGTCAGCATTAATTGGCGTCCCGGGTGGTGGCCCAGCGTTGCAGGAACGTCTCGGCATCGACTTCGCCGGTGATGCGCTGGCTGCGGCGTTCTTCGCCATCGGTACCGATCCAGACGAAGCTCGGTGGCCCCGGCACTTTGTAGCGGCTGAGCAATTCACGGCTGGCGGCATTGTCGGCGGTGACATCGAGCCTGAGCAGGCGCACGTCATTCAACGCCTGCATGACCTTGTCCTTGCCGAATACCTGTTTCTCCATGACTTTGCACGACACGCACCAGTCGGCGTAGTAATCGAGCAGCACCCACTGACCCTGAGCCTTGGCGGCATCGAGTTCGCGTTGCAGCGCAGCCGGCTCCTTGATCGTGGTGAACGCGTCATGAGCCGATGGCTGCGCTGCGCTGGCGCGGCCGGCGCTGTAGACCTGCAACGGCTGATACGGATCATCGCTGCCGCCTGCCGCGCCAATCACCAGCAGACTGCCCCACAGCCCGAGCAATAGCGAGCTGGCGCCGAACAGCTGGGCTACTCGGCCAAAACCTTCGGACTGTTTCCAGGCACAGAACGCAGCGATCAACAGCAGTGCACCGCACAGGCCCAGCCACAACGAAGCCTCCAGCACCGGACGCAACATCAACAGCGCCGTGGCGAGGAAGAGGAAACCGAACACGCCTTTGAGCAGGTTCATCCACGCGCCGGGCTTGGGCAGGAAGCGATTGCCCACGGTCACCAGCAACAACAACGGCACACCAATGCCGATACCCAGCGAGAACAGAATCAAGCCGCCGTGCAGTGCGTTGCCGCTCTGCGCGATGTACAGCAACGCACCGGCCAGCGGCGCGGTCATGCACGGGCCGACCAGCAGACCGGACAATGCACCGAGGACCCCGGCGCCAATCAGGCTGCCACCGCTGCGACTGCGCGAGGCGTGTTCCAGGCGATCACGCAGGGCCACCGGCAATTGCAGTTCAAAGAAGCCGAACATCGGCAGGGCCAGCACCACGAAGATCGCGGCGAACGTGCCGAGCAGCCACGGATTCTGCAACCATGCCTGCAGGTTTGCGCCGAGCAGCGCAGCGATCACGCCCATCGCCGCATAGACCAGCGCCATGCAGATCACATAACTGCCGGCCAGCGCGAAACCGCGACGCGGGGTGGCGCCACTGCCAACGACCATGCCGGCCAGAATCGGCAGCATCGGTAACGTGCAAGGAGTAAACGCGAGCAACAGACCGAGACCAAAAAACACCAGTAAGCTCCAGCCCAGCGCGCGTTGTTGCAGGCTGCTGGCCAAGGCCTGATCCGGCGCTTCAGCGCTGGCGGCCACCGCCGCTTTGCCGCCCAGATCAATGACCCGGGTCTGCGGTGGATAGCACAGGCCGGCATTGGCACAGCCCTGATAGCTGACCTTGATCTGGCCTGTGGCTGTCGCCGGGATTTTCACTTCCAGCCCTTGGCGATAGACCGGTTGTTCCCCGAAAAACTCGTCGCTGTGGGACTCGCCTTCAGGCAGCGCGGGCTGTTGCTCTGCGCTCAATCCGTCGAATTTCAGGCGTTTCTGATACAGGTAATAACCGTCGGTGATTTGCCAGAACAGTTGGGTTTCACCGGATTCCAGGCGTTCGGAGGTGAGCACGAATGCCTGGTCGACCGGCAGAAATTCCGGTTTAGTCTCAAATGGATTGTTTCCAGCCTGGGCCAGGCTGGACATCAGCAGAGCAAACAATAGAAAAAAATGACGCATGGAGGAGCCTTGTCCCTGTGCAAGTGAGGCGCAGAATGGGCGGCGGCGATTAACCGATAATTAACCGTATCCTACAAGGCCCTCCGCGCTTCGGCCAATCAGCCGCGCAGCAGTCCCGGCCAGTTCGCGTCATTAATGGTTTTCGGTCCGGAGACCAGACGGTCGGACTGAATGTTGTAAGTCAGGTATTGGTTGTCGGTCAGGAAGATGTACCAGTAGCTGTCGGCCAAAGTCCGGTCATTTTGCGCTGCCGTGATGATGCGGTCCTTGTACGGTTTCAGCGCGCCCAGCCGATAATCCCCGAAGGATTTGTAGGTCAGGGTCTTTGCCTTGTAGTTAAACGATAGATAGTGTCCGTCGTTGAGGATGAACCTGAATAGAAACGGGTGACCGGTCAGTTGGAACCAGGTGCCGGCGATGATCTTGTCGAAGTAGGGCAATATCGGCTTCCAGATCGAATCGGCAACTTTATAAAAGGCATCGACCTTGTCTTTGTCTTGATTATATTTACACACCACGGGTGTGTTGCCCTGATAGAAAAACAACCAGGCAATATCTTCATCTGACGAGGTGTTCCAGCCGAATGAGGTGGTTGTCAGGCCGAAACGCAAGTCTTTGGCATGGGGGCCAAAGGTGTCCCAGCTATCGCCGACCGATGCGGGATAGTTGGCGGATACCTTATTGTCACCGAGATCGAATCGGGAATAGGTGTCGCTGTCCTTGAAGAAGAAATAAATACGGTCGGGGCCGGAGCGCCAATCGAGCGCGACGAAGTTTTTTAGTTGAGGCATGTTTATTAAGTCCCTTTAAAGTTGTTGGTGGTTGCCAGTCGAAAACTAAATGATCGAAGGGTTATTACATAGGGAGAAACTGTTTCTTTATTAGTGGGAAAGTTTCAGCGCCGGGTGAGGCCCTGCAACAGGTGGCGCCCCGATGTTTTTGCCCGGCTTTCCGTAAGCGCCGGTGACGGCCATAATTGCCGCTTAATCCTCGCCTGCTTCACTCGCCTTTTTTATCCACGGAGCACCCATGCACGTACTGGTTTGCGAAGACGATGAGCTGATCGCCAGCGGGATCGTTGCCGGCCTCACGGCTCAGGGTTTGACCGTTGAGCACGTCAACACCGCGTCGAAGGCGCGGGCGATGCTCAAGGTGGCCGAATTCGACGTGATGGTGCTCGATCTCGGCCTGCCCGACGAAGATGGCCTCAAGTTGCTGCAACAACTGCGGCAGAGTGGCCTGGAAATTCCGGTGCTGATCCTGACCGCGCGCGACTCGGTCACCGACCGCGTCGATGGTTTGCAGGCCGGGGCTGACGATTACCTGCTCAAACCGTTCGATCTGCGTGAACTGTTCGCCCGTCTGCAAACTTTGCTGCGCCGGGTCGCCGGGCGCAGTGTCAACCTGATTGAGCACGGCGCGCTGACCTACGACCCGAGCAGCCGCGAAACCACCCTGGCCGGGCAACCGGTGGACTTGTCGCGCCGCGAGCAATCGCTGCTGCAGGCGCTGCTGCACAATCGTGGTCGGGTGCTGTCCACTGAACAGTTGAAGGACAGTGTCTACGGCTTCAACGATGAACTGGAAAGCAACGCGCTGAACGTGCACATCCATCACCTGCGCAGCAAACTGGGCAAAGGCATCGTCGAAACCGTGCGCGGTCTGGGCTATCGCCTTGGCCCGGCCGATGGTGGAGATCAAGGCAAGTGATGAGTCTGCGACTGCGCCTGAGTCTGACCCTCGGCGCCGCGTTTGCACTGATCTGGGCGCTGGCGGCGGCGTGGATGCTCAGTGACCTGCGCAATCAGATGATGTTTTCCCTCGACCAGCGTCTGGTGGCGTCGGCGCGCATGGTCGCCGGGCTGCTGGAACAGTTGCCGACTTTGCCGAGCAAGGGCGAGGGCACGCATTTCAGTGCCGAACAACTGAATATCCCCGGTGGCATGGCCTGTCAGGTCAGCTCCTTGCGCGGGGAAATCCTCGCGCGCAGCCACAACAACCCCGAACAAGCGCTGGAAGCCGAGAAGATGGGCTTCCATGACCAGATGATCGACGGTGCGCCGTGGCGCAGTTTCACCCTTGCCCGAGGCGATGTGCGGATTACCACCGCTGACCGGCAGATCGAGCGCGAGGCGCTGAACATGTCGATCCTGCTGGCGGCGTCGGTGCCGGTGGGTGTGGCGATGCTCGGCTGTCTGTGTCTGTTGTGGCTGGGCATTGGCCAGGGTCTGGCGCCGCTCAACCGTCTGCGTGAAGCACTGATGCGGCGCAATGCCGACTCGCTTGAGCCGTTGCAGATCCAGACTTTCCCCAGTGAATTGAAGCCGCTGCTTGAAACGCAAAACCAGTTGTTCCAGCGCATTGGCAAAACCATCGAGCGTGAGCGCCGTCTGACCGGTGACGCGGCGCATGAGCTGCGCAGCCCGCTGACGGCGATCAAGACCCACCTGCAAGTCGCACGCATGACCGATGGCAACGCCCGCGATCAGTCGCTGGCACGGGCCGAGGAGGGCGCTGATCGCTTGCATCGCACGCTCGAGCAACTGCTGTTGCTGGCGCGGGTCGAGGGCAGTCTGTCGTTCGATGACGGCTCGCAATGCAGCGCCGAGCAAGTGGCACGCCTGGCGATTCAGGACGCCACGGGGGGCGAACGCCTGCGCATCAAATTGCACCTGCCGGCCGAACTTTCTGTCGCACCGTTGCAAATGCCGGCGGTGCTGTCGATTGCGGCGCTGCGCAATCTGCTCGACAACGCCCTGCGCCATACGCCCGAAGACTGTGCGGTTGAGCTGAGCCTGGAAACCATTGGCAACCGCGTGCGTTTTGTCGTGCGCGACCATGGCCCGGGGATTGCGCCGGATGATCTGCAACACCTGACCCAACGCTTCTGGCGCAACGGCCAAAGCACCGGTTGCGGCCTCGGTCTGGCAATTGTTCAGGCGATCGTTCAGCGTTGTGACTGCGCCCTGCATTTCGACAGCCGCCCGGATGGCCTGCGCGTCGAACTGACCATGCCGTTGCAACCTGTCTGATTCCAGCACAGCCTGTGGTAGGAAATCGCGCCAGACACATCAAATGTAACTTCTCGGCGTTCGCTATCCGGACCGGGTGGGGATAAGGTCAGCGCAGCTTTGACTCAATGGATTGAGGGAACTGCGCCATGGAAGCACCCATCTGCATTCGTCCGGCCACTCTGGCCGACGCCGGTATCATCAGTCGCATCATCGAACGTTCGATCCGCATCGGTTGTGCGCTCGATCACCGTAACGATCCGTCACTCGTCAGCCAATGGATCGGCCTGCAATCCGCCGACTTCATCAGTGCCCGGCTCGCCGACCCGCACTTCTATCTGTGTATCGCGTTGCTGGCGGACAAACCGGTCGGTGTCGGCATGGCTCGGGCCAGCGGCGACATTTTGCTGTGTTACGTCCAGCCAGAGTCATTTCGCCGGGGCGTCGGACGGGCGCTGATGGAGGATCTGGAAGGCTGGTTACGGGTTCGCGGTGGTTCTCACGCTGATCTCAACAGCACGTACACCGGCCAGGCATTTTATCGGCGTCTGGGCTATCACAAGTCAGCGCCGCCCCTCGAATACCAAGGCTTGCAGAGCCTGCCCATGCGCAAGCCGTTGGCATTGCCGGGCTGACAACTCGATCACGGGCTAAATCCTCAGGCCCCTTAAGCGTTTCCAGAACAGGAAAACCTGCAAGTGCGCCCCGCGATCGGAATGCGCACCTGTCCGGTGTGCTGTTTTGGTCACTATCCATAGCCAATTGAGGGGTCGAGAGATGTCAGTCGCCACCAGCCTTATCGAAGAGTCGTCGGCCCGGGTTACTTCGGCGCCGGCCGAAACGTTGTACCAGTTCAATGAATCGCCATTGCTGGCCCGGCAGGCCCGGCAGGAATCCAACGCCCGCAGTTATCCGCGGCGCATTCCGCTGGCGCTGAAGCGCGCCAAAGGCCTCTATGTCGAAGACGTCGAAGGGCGCACGTTCATCGACTGCCTGGCCGGTGCCGGCACGCTGGCGCTGGGGCATAACCATCCGGTGGTGATCGAAGCGATCCAGCAGGTGCTGGCCGATGAATTGCCACTGCATACCCTCGACCTGACCACTCCGGTCAAGGATCAGTTCGTCCAGGATCTGTTTGGCCTGCTGCCTTCCGCGCTCGCGGCTGAAGCGAAAATCCAGTTCTGCGGCCCGACCGGCACCGATGCCGTGGAAGCCGCGTTGAAGCTGGTGCGCACCGCGACCGGGCGCAGCACCGTGCTGTCGTTCTCCGGCGGTTATCACGGCATGAGCCAAGGCGCGCTGAGCCTGATGGGCAGCCTGGGGCCGAAAAAGCCGTTGGGTGCGCTGCTCAGCAATGGCGTGCAGTTCATGCCGTTCCCGTATGACTACCGTTGCCCGTTCGGCCTCGGTGGTGCGGCGGGCGTAAAGGCCAACCTGAGTTACCTGGAAAACCTGCTCAACGACCCCGAGGCCGGTGTGCAATTGCCCGCCGCGGTGATTGTCGAGGCGGTGCAGGGCGAGGGCGGTGTGATTCCGGCGGACATCGAGTGGCTGCGCGGCTTGCGTCGGATCACTGAGAAGGCTGGTGTGGCGCTGATCGTCGACGAGATCCAGAGCGGTTTTGCCCGCACCGGCAAAATGTTTGCCTTCGAACACGCCGACATCACCCCGGATGTGGTGGTGTTGTCCAAAGCCATCGGCGGCAGTCTGCCGTTGGCCGTGGTGGTCTATCGCGACTGGCTCGACACTTGGCAACCGGGCGCGCACGCCGGCACCTTCCGTGGCAATCAGATGGCCATGGCGGCAGGCTCTGCGGTGATGCGTTATCTGGTCGAACACAAGGTCTGCGAACACGCCGCGGCCATGGGCGAGCGCCTCAGCGAGCACTTGCGCATCCTGCAACGCGACTTCCCGCAACTCGGCGATATTCGTGGTCGTGGCCTGATGCTCGGGGTCGAGCTGGTCGAGCCGAACGGCACTCCCGATGCGCTCGGTCATCCGCCGGCGTTTGCTCGACTGGCGCCGCTGGTCCAGCGCGAATGCCTCAAGCGCGGGCTGATTCTGGAGCTGGGTGGTCGGCATGGCGCGGTGGTGCGTTTCCTGCCGCCGCTGGTGATCACTGCTGCCGAAATCGACCGTGTCGCGGAAATCTTTGGCCGTGCTTTGGCCGCTGCCACCGCTGCGCTGTAAATTTTTCGCCGCGCCAAACGTTCTTTCTACATACCCGGCTGCACCCCGCGTGCAGCCCACCCTTACAACGATGGAGAACCAGCATGACGTCAGTATTCGACCGCGAGGACATCCTTTTTCAGGTTGTGGTCAACCACGAAGAGCAATACTCGATCTGGCCGGATTACAAAGCCGTGCCGGAAGGCTGGCGCACCGTGGGCAAGAGCGGCCTGAAAAAGGAGTGCCTGGCCTACATCGAAGAAGTCTGGACTGACATGCGTCCGCTGAGCCTGCGCCAGAAGATGGAAGCCCAGGCCGCCGCGCAATAAGCGGCCGGGCAAAAAGAAACCCGCTGGACTGGAAACAGTCAGCGGGTTTTTTCTTGCCTTGGATTTGTGTTGCCTTTCAGGGCCCCATCGCTGGCAAGCCAGCTCCCACAGGTATTTTGGTGATTACAAAATCTGCGTTCACCGAGAACCCTGTGGGAGCTGGCTTGCCAGCGATGAACGATAACGCGGTGCAACTGGAATCACGCCCCGCTCAAGCCCTTGAGCAGCAAATCCACATTGCCTTCCAGCTCCGCCACCGGGTCCGCCGCATCGGTGCTCAGCACCACCAGATGGCTGCCGGACTCGGCAATCGCCGCTTTTAGCGCGTCCGATGGCTGCCGATGATGCAACACCACCGCCACCTCATTGTCCTTGAGCGTCGCCGTGAGTTTTTTCAGATCTTCAGGCGTCCACTCGGCATCCGGCCGTGGATCCTCGCCGATGAGTTCCAGATTGAGGCTGCCGATCAAATAGCCGAAGTGATCACTCAAACTCATCACACTGAGATTGTCGGCGCTGGCCAGTCGCGCCTCGCTGTCGGCGCTGAGCTTCAGCAAACGCTGCTTCAATGCCGCCAGATTCGCCTCGATCTTTGGCTTGGCGCTGGGTGCCAGGCGCACCAGATCCGCCGCCATCACATCCGCCATGCGCCCCATGTTGTTGCTCGCCAGCCATGGCTGACTGTTCAAGCCATCGACCTTCAGATCCGGTTGCACGGCGATGCCGGGCAGGGCGCCATCCACCGGTCGCGCGGCGTCGACTTCAACGATGCGGATATTGCTGCGACGGGCGATCGGGTACAGCGGATCATCGGCCCACAGCGAGCGCACGCCGATTACAGCATCGGCGCCGGTTGCCAGTTTGCTCAGTGCCGGCGCGCCGCGACCGGTGAAATACGCGGTCTGACGGCTGCCCGGCAGATTCGCTGGCGCCGCACGTTCAAGGTTGACATCAGTGCCTTTGAGCAGCACTTCGCCCAAACCATAAGTAATCGGCAACGACGCCAGCACTCGCAGCGGTTTAGCATTTTCGGCAGCCATCAACGGCGCGCAGACCACGCCGCACAAGGCCATGGCCAAGGTCAGTTTGCGAATTGAAAAAGTCATTTATCCAAGATTCCCTTTCAGACTCGGGACAACCCCGCGCGCAATGGCGGCAAGGGCAAAGGCAATACCGGCGACCAGAATGATGGCCGCGCCGGACGGAATCGGCAGATCGAACACGATCGGCGCAAGAATCCCGCACAACGTGCTGACCGTGGCGATCAACACCGAGCACCAGAAGAACCCTTTGAGCGACTGGCTGAGCAAGCGCGCCGCCGCGGCCGGGATCACCAGCAGAGCACCGACCAGAATCGCGCCGATGACTTTCACCGCTGCCACGGTGATCAGCGTCACCAGAATCACGAACAGATAATCCAGGGTCTTCACCGCCACTCCGCGCACGGCTGCCAGTTGCGGATTGAAGCTGGCGAGCATGATGCGGTTGTACAGCGGTAGCGCCAATGCCATGACCAGCGAACCGACGATGGCCAGCACCGCCAGATCGTTGCCGTTGACCGTCAGCACTGAACCGAACAGCACGTTCTCGAGAATGTGCACGTTGATCTTGCCCGCCAGAATCAACAGCAGACTCGCGCCCAACGCCAGCGACACCGACAGAAACACGCCAATCAAAGTATCCGGTGCGAGGCCGGTACGGTTGCGCAGGTAATTGAGCAGGATGCCGAACAGCAGGCAATAACCGAACAGGCTGCCATAGGGGCCGGTGTAGGGTTCGCCGAGCAGGATGCCGATGGCCACGCCGGTCAGCGCCGCGTGGCCCACTGCTTCGGAGAAAAACGCGAAGCGCTTGACCACCACCAGTGTGCCGAGGCCGCCGAGCACCGGGCCGATCAGCAGGCCGGCAAGCAGCGCATTGACCACGAAACCGTAGGCCAGCGCTTCCGGCAGATAACCGGACGAGGCCCAGCCTTGCACCATCAAACGAAAGGCTTCGTAACTCATCAGGCAGCGCTCCGTGGATGGGTCGAGAACAGCGTCAGCAGGCGTTCCGGGGTCAGCGCCTGTTGTGGCGTGGCGTCGAACAGCACACGACGGTTCAGGCCGGTGACCCGATCGGCCAGGCGCCCGACCGCTTCCAGATCGTGCTCGATCCACAGCACGGTGATACCTGCCGCGCGCCAGTCATTGAGCAGGCGCTCGAACACCTGAATCCCGGCTTCATCGAGGGCCGACATCGGCTCATCCAGCACCAGCAATTGCGGCGTCGGAATCAAACCTTGTGCGAGCAGCACCCGCTGGCGCTCACCGCCGGACAGCGCACCCATGCGCCGCTTGCGTTTGTCCTGCATGCCGACGCGTTCCAGCGCATCGCCAATGGCGCCGGAGTAACGCTTGCTCAAGCCGAGAAAAGCCGGGCGTCGCTGACACATGGCAGCCATGAAATCGTCGACGGTCATCGGCAGACCGCGATCGAATTCCAGCGCCTGCGGTACATAACCGATGGTGCCGGGTTCGCCGGGCCATTGCAGGCTGAGCTGGCCCTGATGCGGCATTTGCCCGAGCAGGGTCTTGATCAGCGAACTCTTGCCGCCACCGTTGGGGCCGACCAGCGCGTGTACGCTGCCGGGCTGCACCTGGAAGGTGACCTTGTCGAGAATGGTTGTGCGACCCAGCGTCAGACAAACCTGCGCAAAATCCAGCGTCGGCCCCATAACCTGTAGGCCTTCGCCTGCTCGCGATAGCGGTGTGTCATTCAACAAAGATGTCGGCTGATCCGGCGCCTTCGCGAGCAAACTCGCTCC
>NZ_AKJR01000014.1:0-89313 GCF_000282235.1 Pseudomonas sp. GM24
CTCGCCGCCGAAACCTACATAACTCATTGAATCTCAAGGAGTTTTCCGTTTCGTCTGCGCCGGAAGTGGGGCGAATTATAGACATCTAAAATTCGCCGTCAACACTTATTTTCAGAATCACTCAGATTTCAGAGTGATGCGTGCAAATGCCTTCTTGCCTGCCTGGCAAACGTGGGTCGCGCCCAGTACATATATAAAGGAGCGATCAACCACTTCACCATCGATGCGCACCCCACCAGACGCCAGCAGATCGCGCGCCGCCGCCGAGTTCTTCACCAGGCCTGCCTTATTAAGGACAGCCGCGATCGGCATATCTTCAGTAGAAGCCAGTTCGACCTCCGGCAGATCATCCGGCAACTCACCATCCTTCATACGGTTACCCGCCGCACGATGAGCGTTGGCCGCTGCCTCTTCACCATGGAAGCGCGCAACGATCTCTTCAGCCAGCTTGATTTTGACGTCGCGCGGATTGGCGCCCGCCTCTACATCGGCACGTAACGCATTGATCTCATCCATCGAGCGGAAGCTGAGCAGCTCGAAGTAACGCCACATCAACGCATCCGGAATCGAAACCAGCTTGCTGTACATGACGCCCGGCGCTTCCTGAATGCCGACGTAGTTGCCCAATGACTTGGACATCTTCTTCACGCCATCCAGCCCCTCAAGCAGCGGCATGGTCAGAATGCATTGAGCCTCTTGACCATAACCGCGCTGCAGCTCGCGCCCCATCAGCAAGTTGAACTTCTGATCAGTGCCACCCAACTCCACATCCGCGCGCAGGGCCACCGAGTCGTAACCCTGAACCAGCGGATAGAGAAACTCGTGAATCGCGATTGGCTGGTTAGTCGTGTAGCGCTTGTCGAAGTCATCACGCTCAAGCATGCGCGCGACGGTGTACTGTGAAGTCAGACGAATGAAGTCCGCCGGCCCCATCTGATCCATCCAGGTGGAGTTGAATGCAACTTCAGTTTTCGCCGGATCAAGAATCTTGAACACCTGAGTCTTGTAGGTCTCGGCGTTTTCCAGAACCTGCTCACGAGTCAGCGGAGGACGAGTGGCGCTCTTGCCGCTCGGATCACCGATCATCCCGGTGAAGTCACCTATAAGGAAGATTACCTGATGCCCCAGCTCCTGGAACTGGCGCAGCTTATTAATAAGCACGGTATGACCCAGGTGCAGATCCGGAGCGGTCGGGTCAAAACCAGCCTTGATCCGCAGCGGCTGGCCGCGCTTGAGCTTCTCGATCAGCTCGGACTCGACCAACAGTTCTTCCGCACCACGTTTAATCAGCGCTAGCTGCTCTTCAACCGACTTCATAACAGACCCGCAAGGCTCAGATTCAAAGGGAACCAACCATACAAGATCGCGCACCAATTACAAGTTTTGCCCGGCGCACGGACACCAATCCACAGACGTGCTGTCTGTAGACTTGCTTCAGAGATGATTTGGTTATATTTTATACAGTTATTTCATCTTCATCATGTCATTCATCTTTTCCAATTCATCATTTTTCAAAGTCAAAATTACCCATGACCACAGAACCGTCTAAAGCGCCTCCGCTTTACCCGAAGACCCACCTGCTCGCCGCAAGTGGAATCGCCGCCCTTCTCAGCCTGGCTCTCCTGGTATTTCCTTCCAGTGATGTAGAAGCCAAAAAGACGACCCTGAGCCTTGAACTGGAAAGTCCTGCTGAACAACTGACACAAGATCAAGACGCAGCTGATGCGACTCAAGCCACAAATGAGCCAGTAACTTCGCCGTTTGCTCAAATCGAAAACAGTAACGAAAACACCCCGCAAACCGCCGAAGCAGCACCTGCGCCAGCCGCCGAAAAGCCAAAGTCACCTGGCCACCGTGAAGTCATCGTTGCCAAGGGCGATACGCTGTCGACTCTGTTCGAAAAGGTCGGCCTGCCTGCCGCCTCCGTTCACGAAGTCCTGGCCAGCGACAAGCAAGCCAAACAATTCAGCCAGCTTAAACACGGCCAAAAACTCGAATTCGAATTGAACCCTGAAGGACAGCTGACCAGCTTGCACAGCAAGGTCAGCGACGTCGAAACCATTACCCTGACCAAGAATGACAAGGGTTATGCCTTCAACCGGGTTACCACAAAACCAACCGTTCGTACCGCTTACGTGCACGGCGTCATCAATAGCTCACTCTCGCAATCAGCGGCCCGTGCCGGCCTCTCGCACAGCCTGACCATGGATATGGCCAGTGTCTTCGGCTACGACGTCGACTTCGCTCAGGACATCCGTCAGGGTGACGAATTCGACGTGATCTACGAGCAGAAAGTGGTCAACGGCAAAGCCGTCGGCACTGGCCCCATCCTGTCCGCACGCTTCACCAACCGCGGCAAGACTTACACCGCCGTGCGTTACACCAACAAGCAAGGCAACAGCAGCTACTACACCGCTGATGGCAACAGCATGCGCAAGGCGTTCATCCGTACGCCGGTGGACTTCGCCCGCATCAGCTCGAAGTTCTCCATGGGCCGCAAGCACCCGATCCTCAACAAGATCCGCGCCCACAAAGGTGTCGACTACGCAGCGCCACGCGGCACGCCGATCAAGGCTGCCGGCGACGGTAAAGTACTGCTGGCCGGCCGCCGTGGCGGTTACGGCAACACCGTGATCATTCAGCACGGCAACACTTACCGTACCCTCTACGGCCACATGCAAGGCTTCGCCAAAGGCGTGAAAACCGGCGGTACCGTCAAGCAAGGCCAAGTGATCGGTTACATCGGCACTACCGGCCTGTCCACCGGCCCGCACTTGCATTACGAATTCCAGGTCAATGGCGTTCACGTCGATCCACTGGGCCAGAAACTGCCAATGGCCGATCCGATCGCCAAAGCCGAACGCGCTCGCTTCCTCGCACAGAGCCAACCGCTCATGGCACGCATGGATCAAGAGAAGGCCACCATGCTGGCTTCGAGCAAGCGTTAAGTCATGGCCCTGTATATCGGCGTAATGTCCGGAACCAGCCTCGACGGTCTGGACATTGCCCTGATCGAACAGTCCTCGGCGATCAATTTGATCGCCACGCACTACGTTCCCATGCCTGAATCCCTGCGCGCCGAGCTGCTCGGCTTGTGCGCCAGCGGCCCTGACGAAATCGCCCGCTCGGCGATTGCCCAACAGAACTGGGTGAAGCTCGCTGCGCAGGGCATTCACACCCTCCTAGCTCAGCAACAACTCAAACCCCAAGACATTCGAGCGATTGGCAGCCACGGCCAGACCATTCGCCACGAACCGGCGCGCGGCTTCACCGTGCAGATCGGCAACCCGGCCCTGCTGACCGAACTGACCGATATCACTGTCGTCAGCGACTTCCGCAGCCGCGATGTCGCAGCTGGCGGCCAAGGTGCTCCGTTGGTTCCTGCATTCCATGAAGCTTTGTTCGAAGAGCGTACCGGCAATCAGGCCGTCTTGAATGTCGGCGGTTTCAGCAATTTGAGTCTGATAGAGCCGACCAAGCCTGTAGCCGGTTTCGACTGCGGCCCTGGGAATGTGCTGATGGACGCCTGGATTCAGCAGCAGCGTGGTGAAAACTATGATCGTAATGGCGAATGGGCAAAAACCGGTACGGTAGAACCGATGTTGCTGGAAGCACTGCTCAGCGATCCGTTCTTTATTACCAAGGGCCCAAAAAGTACCGGCCGCGAAGTATTCAACCTGCCATGGCTGGAGCAGCATCTGTCACGGCTCCCAGCCTTCGCTGCGGAAAACGTGCAGGCCACGTTGCTTGAGCTGACTGCGCTGACCATCGTCGAGTCGCTGCACAGCGCTCAATCCGACACCCAAGAGTTGTTGGTCTGCGGCGGCGGCGCACACAACAGCACACTGATGAAACGCTTGGCCGAACTGCTACCCAACACGACGGTAGCCAGCACCCAGACTCACGGCGTTGATCCGGACTGGGTAGAAGCGATGGCTTTCGCATGGCTGGCCCATTGCTGCCTCGAAGGGATCGCCGCCAACCGCCCAAGCGTCACCGGCGCACGCGGTCTGCGGATACTCGGCGCCATCTATCCAGCCTGATCAACTCGCACACAGCAAAACGCCGCAGAACCGTAAGGCTCTGCGGCGTTTTGTTGTCTGTAACGAAGAGCGATCAGATCGAGAACGAAGACCCGCAACCACAGGTTGTGGTGGCATTCGGGTTCTTGATCACGAAGCGCGAACCTTCCAGACCTTCCTGGTAATCCACTTCAGCACCGGCCAGGTACTGGAAGCTCATCGGATCAACCACCAGACTCACGCCTTCGCGCTCAACGATCGTGTCGTCATCGGCCACGTCTTCATCGAAGGTGAAACCATATTGAAACCCTGAACAACCGCCGCCCGTAACGAATACGCGCAGCTTCAAGCGATCATTCCCCTCTTCATCGACCAGGCTCTTCACCTTGTGCGCAGCACCTTGAGTGAATTGCAAAGCCGTGGGGGTGAAGGATTCGACGCTCATGCTGACTATCTCCCGGCGTTACGCCGCCATAATGCGTGATGACGCGCATTATCCGCTTGTCCTAGAAAATCGGTCAACTATTGTTACGGTATATCAATAAAGCCGACGAGCTGTTCACAATGCAAAAAGGCCCGCTTGACGGGCCTTTTCGCTGTGCGGCTTAAAGTGTTACGGCAGCATACCGGCGTGGGACAGGCCGAAACGCTCGTCCAGCCCGAACAGAATGTTCATGTTCTGCACCGCCTGACCCGACGCGCCTTTGACCAAGTTGTCGATCACCGACAGTACGACCACAAGATCGCCATCCTGCGGACGGTGAACGGCGATACGGCAAACGTTGGCACCACGCACGCTACGGGTTTCCGGATGGCTGCCGGCAGGCATTACATCGACGAACGGTTCGTTGGCATAACGCTTTTCGAACAGCGCCTGCAGATCCACCGAGCGATCAACCACGGTCGCGTAGAGCGTCGAGTGAATGCCACGGATCATCGGGGTCAGGTGCGGAACGAAGGTCAGACCAACGTCCTTACTCGCTGCGCGACGCAGACCCTGGCGAATTTCCGGCAAGTGACGGTGACCCTTTACCGCATAGGCCTTCATGCTTTCCGAGGTCTCGGAGTACAACGAGCCTACAGCCGCACCACGACCGGCACCACTGACACCGGATTTGCAGTCGGCGATCAGACGCGAAGTATCGGCCAGTCCAGCTTCAAGCAGCGGCAGGAAACCCAGCTGCGTCGCGGTTGGATAGCAACCTGGCACAGCGATCAGGCGAGCTTTCTTGATCTGCTCGCGATTGACTTCCGGCAGGCCATAAACCGCCTCGTCCAGCAATTCAGGCGCGCCGTGCGGCTGGCCGTACCATTTGGCCCACTCTTCAGCGTCTTGCAGACGGAAGTCTGCCGACAGGTCGATGACCTTGGTGCCCGCCGCCAGCAATTCACCGGCCAATGCGTGAGCCACACCGTGCGGCGTGGCGAAGAACACCACGTCGCAAGCGCCGAGGGTCTTGATGTCCGGCACGCTGAAGGCCAGGCCGTCGTAGTGACCGCGCAGGTTCGGGTACATGTCAGCCACGGCCAGCCCGGCCTCGGATCGGGAAGTGATCACAACCACTTCTGCTTGCGGATGCTGCGCCAACAGACGCAGCAGTTCGACACCGGTGTACCCCGTGCCGCCGACAATACCGACCTTGACCATAACCTGCCCTCAAAGAACCCACTGGAAAGCCGTCGATAATAGGGGCCGCGCACGCCTGCGACAACCGTCAAGGTGACGTGCGGACGCTCAAGCCTCTACTATCCGGCTTACCGTGAATTAGGAATAACTAAAAATGCTCTATCTGTGGGTAAAAGCGTTTCACATTGTCAGCGTCGTTTGCTGGTTTGCCGGGCTGTTCTACTTGCCGCGTCTGTTCGTGTATCACGCGCAAAGCGAAGACACGATCAGCAAAGAGCGCTTCAGTGTCATGGAGCGCAAGCTGTATCGCGGCATCATGGGCCCGGCGATGATCGCCACGCTGATCTTCGGCGGCTGGCTGATCTATCTGAACCCGAGCCTCTTCAGCATGGGCGGCTGGATTCACGCCAAGCTGACCCTTGTCGTCTTGCTGATCGGCTACCACCACATGTGCGGCGCGCAGGTAAAACGTTTTGCCCGTGGCGAGAACACCCGCAGCCATGTCTTTTATCGCTGGTTCAATGAAGTACCGGTTCTGATATTGCTGGCTATCGTAATTCTGGTCGTGGTCAAGCCGTTCTAACTTCAACAACTACAGATCTTTGGGGTATCCATAATGTCGCTGCCCGCTTTGCTCGAACAACGTCTGCGTCTGCCCGTGGTGGCCGCGCCGATGTTTCTGATTTCCAACCCGGAACTGGTACTCGCCTGCTGCCGTAATGGCGTCGTTGGCAGCTTCCCGGCGCTGAACCAGCGTGAAAGTAGCGGGTTCAAGGCCTGGCTGGAACAGATCGAAGCGGGACTGGCGACACTTGAGAATCCGGCCCCCTATGCAGTGAACCTTATCGTGCACAACAGCAACCCGCGCTTGCAGGCGGACCTGAATATCTGCGTCGAACATAAAGTGCCGATCGTCATCACCAGCCTCGGCGCGGTAAAGGAATTGGTCGATGCGGTACACAGCTACGGCGGTCTGGTCTTCCATGACGTCACCACTCGCCGGCATGCAGAGAAAGCGGCCGAGGCCGGTGTCGACGGCTTGATCGCCGTTGCTGCGGGCGCCGGGGGCCATGCCGGGACCTGGAGCCCATTCGCGCTGATCGCGGAGATCCGCCAGATCTTCGATAAAACCCTGTTGCTTGCAGGATGTCTTAACCACGGTCATGAGATTCTCGCCGCGCAACTGCTCGGCGCGGATTTGGCCTACTTCGGTACGCGATTTATCGGCACCACCGAAAGTCATGCGCCTGACGCCTACAAGGAGATGCTGCTGACAGCCAAGGCTGCAGACATCATCCATACTCCAGCGGTGTCGGGGGTACCGGCGAGTTTTATGCGCCAGAGTCTGGAGGCGGCCGGCTTCGATATGGCGGCTCTGCAAGGTAAAGGCGAAGTGAATTTTGGTGACAAGCTCAAGCCGATCAGTGATGAAGCCAAAGCCTGGAAAACCGTGTGGTCTGCCGGTCAAGGCGTAGGGCAGATCGATGATCTGCCGAGCGTGGATGATTTGATCGCACGACTGGATGCCGAGTATCGCCAGGCACAGGAACGCGCGGCACAATTGCCGAAACGCTGGCCACGCTAAGAAAAACCAGGCCGGCCCCAATGGACTGGCCTTACACTGCTGACCTTTCAATTCATTCGCGACAAGGATGCCTCGGCCATGAGCGAACCCCGTTACAAGATCGTGTTCGACGGTGCTCTACAGCCCGGTGTCGATATCACCACTGCCAAACTCAATCTGGCGGATCTGTTCAAAAGCGATGTGACCGCGATTGAGCGCCTTTTTAACGGCAGCGTCGTCGCACTCAAGCGCGAACTCTCCCACAGTGATGCTCAAACGTACCTGCAGGCACTGAACAAAACCGGGATTGCTGCGCGAATCGAAACGGAAACAGCCATTGAGCTGAATCTGGCCGATGTCCATGAGCAGGCTCAGGTTGTTGCCGAACCTGACTCGCCTTACGCGGCACCTCGCGCCAACGTCGGTGAAAATCTGCCGGAGTTCGCCACGCTCAAGCCGTTCAGCGTCGAAGGGCGGATCGGACGCCTGCGTTTTCTGGCCTGGACAATGGTGCTGAGTCTGGTGACATTGCCCATTGTCGGCGTGTTCGCCCTGTTGGCTCTGGGGCTGGTCAGCGGTGATTCCACTACCGGCCTGATCATCGGCGGGATCTTCGCGTTTTTCCTGTTTATCGCTTTCCTGATTGTCAGCATTCTGTTCAGCGTTCAGCGTCTGCACGATATCGGCTGGTCGGGCTGGCTCTGGCTATTGAACCTTGTACCCTTTGTGGGCAGCTTCTTCCCGCTGGTGATCATGGTCGTACCGGGCAACACCGGCGCCAATCGCTATGGCCCTCCCCCTCCGGCAAACAGTACCGCAGTAAAAGTGCTGTGCTCCCTGTGGATTGTGTTCTTCGCGCTGATTTTTGCGGGTGGAATGCTGGGCGGGATCTCGGCGATCCAGCAGGAATACGAAAGCAACCTGGAAAGCAGCTACGAAAGTGGCTCGGTGACCACCGATGAAGTCGAAGTAGAAGTCGAATCACCCGTGGATTCCGCCGACGAAGCAGCCGAAGCGGCGCAGGCCCCTGTAGACTCTGCGAAAGAATGAACAGCGCTCCCCGCCGTGACACCCGCGTCGCTGGCGCGGAGCTGTTGCGATGGAGAATTGCATGACCCGTTACGCACTGATCACCGGCGCTTCCAGCGGCATTGGCTTGGCCATGGCCGAAGCGCTGGCCCGGCGCGGCCGCAGCCTGATTCTGGTGGCCCGACAGCGTGATCAGCTGGAAAGCATTGCGATCGAACTGACCCAGCGTTTTGGCGTCGAGGTGCTGTTCCGCGCCTGCGATCTGGGCGAGCCGCTGCGCTTGTCCGGTTTCTTGCTGGAGTTGGAAGAAGGCGACCGGCAGATCGACTTGCTGGTGAACTGTGCAGGCATTGGCACCTGCGGCCCGTTTCTCGCGCAGGACTGGATGACCGAGCAGGACCTGATCGAAGTGAACATCCTCGCCCTCACCCGCCTGTGCCACGCGATCGGCAACAGCATGGCGCTGCAGGGTGGCGGGCAGATTCTCAACGTTGCTTCGGTGGCCGCGTTCAATCCCGGCCCGTGGATGAGCACTTATTACGCCAGCAAAGCCTATGTTCTGCACTTCTCCGAAGCCTTGCGAGTAGAACTCAAGCAAAGTGCTGTGAAGGTTTCGGTGCTTTGCCCCGGCCCGACGCGCACGGCATTTTTCCGCACGGCGCAACTCAACAGCGACAAAATCAAAGACAGCAAATTGCTGATGAGCCCGGAGGAAGTTGCGCTGTACACCGTGCGCGCCCTCGACAAGAACCGGGCGATCATCATCCCGGGGCGCCGCAACCGCTGGTTCGCCTTTTTGCCGCGACTCGGTTCGCGCTGGCTCAATCGCACCATTGTCGGCATGGTCAACAAGGCTTACTGCCCGCGCTGAAATGCCCTACAGGTAAAACACTGGGCGGGATAAGCCGCCCTGCGTACACTCAGACCAGCCCAAACAACGGAGAAAACAGCAGTGGATACTCTGTTCACCAAGATCATCAACCGGGAGATCCCGGCCAAGATCATTTACGAAGACGACCAGGTTCTGGCGTTTCACGACATCGCCCCTCAGGCACCGGTGCATTTCCTGGTGATCCCGAAGAAACCGGTGCGCACCCTCAATGACCTGACCGAAGACGACAAGGCACTGGCCGGGCATATTCTGTTCACTGCACAGCGTCTGGCGCTGGAGCTGGGTTGCGAAGAAGGTTTCCGCGTGGTGATGAACTGCAACGAGAAGGGTGGCCAGACGGTCTACCACATTCATATGCACGTCCTCGGTCAGCGTCAGATGAACTGGCCACCGGGCTAATATCCAGCAAACCTGTGTAGGAGCTGCCGAAGGCTGCGATCTTTTGATCTTCGAGTATCAAAAACAAGATCAAAAGATCGCAGCCTTCGGCGGCTCCTACATAAAGCAAAAAGCACATCCAGTGTGACTGATGACCCAGCGCAAACCTTCCTCGGCCGATTCGGTTAAACTGGTCGCCGAGATTCTTCCCGGAGGTCAGCATGACTACCCAACGTCACTACTCGCCGATTGACCGTCTTCTGCTGCAAGCCGATGCCGCGATGCGTACCCTGCTGCCCTTCAGCGGCCAGCCGTACCGTCCGTCGCCAGCCATTCTGCAGCCGGATACGCAAATGAGCGACGAAGACACCCGCCACGTCGCCGGTCTGATGCGCATCAACCATACCGGTGAAGTCTGCGCCCAGGCGCTGTATCAGGGGCAGGCGCTGACCGCCAAGCTACCGCAGGTGCGCGCAGCCATGGAGCACGCGGCCGAAGAAGAGATTGATCACCTGGTGTGGTGCGAACAGCGCATTCATCAGTTGGGCAGCCATACCAGCGTTTTGAATCCACTGTTTTACGGTATGTCGTTCGGTATTGGCGCGGTAGCCGGGTTGATCAGCGACAAGGTCAGCCTCGGGTTTGTCGCGGCGACCGAGCATCAGGTGTGCAAACATCTGAATGAACATCTGGAACAACTGCCGGCCGAGGACGAGAAATCCCGGGCGATTCTCGAGCAGATGCGCATTGATGAAGAACATCATGCCGAAAGTGCTTTGGAGGCTGGTGGGTTCCGTTTTCCGGCACCGGTGAAATTCGGGATGAGTATTCTGGCCAAGGTGATGACCAAGAGTACTTATCGGATCTGAGAACGGTATTGCTGCAGAGGGCACCTTCGTGAGCAGGCTCGCTCCCACAGGGGTTCGTGCCAGGAATGAAAAAGGCGACCGAAAGGTCGCCTTTTTTGTGCCCGGGAATCTTAGGTCGGCATGTTGCGCGCGTAGAAGATTTCGAGCATTTCGTGTTTCACCCGGTCGGTCACCTGAGCGCGTTGCTCCGCAGACAGGTTGCTGGTGGCGTCGCCAAACAGGTAGTTATCCAGTTCGAAGTTCTTCAGCAGCATTTTGGTGTGGAACAGGTTTTCCTGGTACACGTTCACGTCGGTCATCTGGTACGCGTCGCGAGTGTCTTCGGACAAGTAGTTCTGGATCGAATTGATCTCGTGGTCGATGAAGTGCTTGTTGCCTTCAACGTCACGGGTGAAGCCGCGCACACGGTAATCCACAGTCACGATGTCCGAATCGAACTGGTGAATGAGGAAATTGAGCGCTTTCAGCGGTGAAATGACACCACAAGTCGACACATCGATGTCCACACGGAAAGTTGCAATACCGTCGTCCGGATGGATTTCCGGGTAGGTGTGCACCGTGATATGACTCTTGTCGAGGTGGGCCAGGATAATTTCGGGCAACGGGCCCGGCGATTCTTCGATCTGGCTTTCAGTCGGGGTTACCGGCTCTTCAGAAATCAGAATCGTGACGCTGGCGCCCTGAGGTTCATAGTCCTGACTGGCAATATTCAGGATGTTGGCACCAATGATCTCGACAACTTCTGTGAGAATCTGCGTCAGGCGTTTCGCGTTGTACTCTTGATTGATGTACTCAACGTAAGCCTGCTGGTCTTGCGGGGTTTCCGCGTAGCAGATGTCATAGATGTTGAAGCTCAAGGTCTTTGTCAGGTTATTGAACCCGTGGAGCTTGAGTTTGCTTTTCACCGTTAAAAACTCTCTATGTATGCGGCCCGGCCGCGTGATCAAGCATGCCCGTCAAGTGCGAACAACGCACCTGCGTAGGACGGTTAACACCTCTTCGCGATGGCGATTTTGGTTATCTGTTCAGGCGGCTGATCCGTCGGCTGACCGATCACTGCCCTGAAAAAAGTGGCGCATTATGCAGACGTCAGCGAGGGATCGCCAGAGTCTGCACTGCTTTTATGATAGTTGAATGTCGGTTCAACCGAGTTCGACGATTTCGTAATCGTGAGTGATTGCCACGCCAGCGGCGCCGAGCATGATCGAGGCCGAGCAATACTTCTCGGCGGACAGTTCGATCGCGCGTTTGACCTGGGCTTCTTTCAGACCACGACCCTTGACCACGAAATGCATGTGGATCTTGGTAAACACCTTCGGATCTTCGGTCGCGCGCTCTGCTTCGAGAAAGGCTTCGCAGCCTTCAACAGCCTGGCGGGACTTCTTCAGAATGCTGACCACGTCGAAGTTACTGCAACCGCCCACGCCCAGCAGGAGCATTTCCATCGGGCGAACACCCAGATTACGACCACCGGCGTCCGGCGGACCGTCCATCACCACGACATGACCGCTACCGGATTCGCCGAGGAACATGGCTTCGCCAGCCCATTGGATGCGTGCCTTCATCGCCCAGACTCCACTGTAAAAAAAGGGTCGCCAGCTTAGCACAGGGCTTTGCCCGGACAGCGAGCCACGTTCCTAGGACAGATGCTTCTGCCCTGTAGGTAATTTCTCGAATTTGCGACGAAGTGTCTGTTAAGCTGGCGCCAATTCGCTGGCGCCCATGCCGGCTGTGTAGCGACCGCCTTCAGCGCCTCATAAAAAAATCAAACATCACCGTGCAGTCTTTTCGGGATACAACCATGGTTGCTATTACCCCCACACCCAAAATCAAGAACCTCGACAAGCTGTTGATGCATTGTCAGCGCCGTCGCCATGCGGCCAAAAGCAATATCATCTGTGCGGGCGATCGCTCGGACACGCTGTACTTCATCATCAAGGGCTCGGTGACAATCCTGATCGAGGATGACGACGGCCGCGAGATGATCATCGCTTACCTTAATGCCGGGGATTTCTTTGGCGAATTGGGCCTGTTCGAGCAGGCGGGACAGGAACAGGAACGCAGCGCCTGGGTGCGGGCCAAGGTTGAATGCGAAACAGCAGAAATCAGCTACGCCAAGTTCCGCGAATTGTCGCAGCAAGACCCGGACATTCTTTACGTGCTTAGCGGACAAATCGCACAACGCCTGCGCAACACCACGCGCAAGGTTGGCGACTTGGCGTTCTTCGACGTGACCGGTCGTGTAGCCCGCTGCCTATTGGAGTTGTGCAAGCAGCCGGACGCGATGACGCACCCGGACGGCATGCAGATCAAGGTGACCCGTCAGGAAATCGGCCGGATTGTCGGTTGTTCGCGGGAGATGGTCGGTCGCGTGCTCAAGGATCTTGAGGAACGCAACCTGGTCGATGTGAAAGGCAAGACCATGGTGGTCTACGGTACGCGGTAAGCCCGAATATCAGGCGCTGTATATCTGCGCCAGCATCAGACGAAACAACTCATCGAGACGCGCCAAGGCCTGTGGCGCGTTGAATTTCTCATGCAGGGCAATGTGGCTTTCAGCCCGCACCCGTTGCTCCAGGCCGCATGCTTCGTTGAAGCGATTGACCGCCGCAACCATCGACTCGCGCTCGTTATCCATCAGCATCGCACCGTGTACCAGACCGACCGGACGCTGTCCGCCCTGGCTTTGGCGCCAGCGCTGGGCCGTGCCGACCATTTTGCGGCCATCGAGGTTGACGTTGAAGCGACCGTCGCAGAATGCGCCATCGATTTCGCCCAATGATGATGCGCCACCCAACTCGTCGAGCAACTGGCAGATCGGATCGCAGAGACGGTGGTAGCCGGTTTCGATGCGGTTCAGATCGCCTTCGCTGCGCGGTGGCGCATAGACGAGTGCGATATTGATTGTGGCGGCCGATTGCGGGACGGGCTCGCCGCCAGTTTCGCGCAAGAGCACCGGCCAGCCAGCGGCGGCAGAGACTTCGCAGGCACGGTCGAAACCGGGAAGACGATTGAGGCGGCGCGGCATGACCAGGGCGCGATCGCTGGGTTGCCAGAACAGCAGGCCGAATTCAGAGTCGCCGGCGCAGACCGAGGCCAGCAAATCCTGTTCGGCTTGCAGGCCGGCTTCGATGGTCAGGGGGGTTGGCAGCGACATGGAAGGCTCCGGCAGATCTGGAATTTTTGGGGATTTCTAATACCTCATCGCGAGCAGGCTCACTCCTACAATTGGAACGCGTTCCCCTGTAGGAGTGAGCCTGCTCGCGATGGCGTCGACTCGGTCTGGAGCGAATCAGTCGAGGGTCGAACCGCTGATGGAAGTGCCACGCTCCGGGAAGAACAGTCGCTGCAGTTCAGTGCCAGGATTTTCCGCGCGCATGAACGCTTCACCGACGAGGAACGAATAGACGTCGCTGATTTCCATCAATTCGACATCGGCGCGATTGAGAATACCGCTCTCGGTAATGACCAGACGATCGCGCGGAATGCGCGGCAGCAGGTCGAGGGTGGTTTCCAGGCTGACGTCGAAGGTGTGCAGATTGCGGTTGTTGACCCCGACCAGTGGTGTGTCGAGGGTTTTCAACGCGCGCTCCAGCTCATCGCCATCGTGTACTTCGACCAGCACATCGAGACCGACGCTTTTGGCGACGGCGGCCAGCTCGGCCATTTTCACGTCATCCAGTGCGGAGACGATCAACAGCACACAGTCGGCGCCCAGCGCACGGGCTTCAACGATCTGGTAAGGATCAATCATGAAGTCCTTGCGGATCACCGGCAGGCTGCACGCGGCACGAGCCTGTTGCAGGTACGCATCGGCGCCCTGGAAGTAATCGATATCGGTCAGTACGGAAAGACAGGTCGCCCCACCCTTCTCGTAGCTTTTGGCGATATCGGCGGGAACGAAGTCCTCGCGAATCACGCCTTTGCTCGGCGAGGCCTTTTTGATTTCGGCAATCACCGCAGGCTGCTTCTTCTTCGCCTGCGCCAGCAATGCCTGGGCGAAACCACGGGGTGCATCGGCCGCCTTGGCCAGACTTTCCAGCTCGCTCAGGCTGACGCGAGCGCTACGCTCGGCGACTTCCTGGACTTTACGCGCCAGAATGTTTTCCAGAACCGTCGGTACACTCATCCCTCATTCTCCACTCTGAATACCGCGGTAAAGGCACCCAGCTCCTCAAGTTTTTCCCGAGCGAGACCGGTGTGCAAGGCGTCGTGCGCAAGCTCGACGCCCTGTTTCAAACTACTCGCCACGTCGGCGGCGTACAGCGCGGCACCGGCGTTGAGCACAATCATTTCGGCGGCTTTCTGACCGTTTTCGGTCTTGCGCTTGCCGAGAGCATCGCGGATCAGTGCCAGCGACGCCTCCGGGCCTTCGACCGACAGACCGTGCAGGCTCTGGCTCTTCATGCCGAGATCTTCTGGCTCGACCCAATACTCGGTGATTTCGTTGTTCTTCAGTTCCGCCACAAAGGTTGGTGCGGCGAGACTGAACTCGTCCAGGCCGTCCTTCGAATGCACCACCAGCACATGCTTGCTGCCCAAGCGTTGCAAGACTTCGGCCAATGGCCGGCACAGTGCCTGGGTGAACACGCCCACCACCTGATGTTTCACCCCGGCCGGATTCGTAAGCGGGCCGAGCATGTTGAACAGTGTGCGCAAGCCGAGATCGCGGCGCGGGCCAGCGGCGTACTTCATGGCTTTGTGGTGAGTCTGGGCGAACATGAAACCGATACCGACGTTGTCGATGCAACGCGCTACCTGAACCGGCGTCAGGTTCAGATAGATGCCGGCAGCTTCGAGCAAGTCGGCGCTGCCGCTCTTGCCCGAGACTGCGCGGTTGCCGTGCTTGGCGACAGTGCAACCGGCAGCGGCAACAACAAACGAAGAAGCCGTCGACACGTTGAAGATATTGGCACCGTCACCGCCGGTACCGACCACATCGACCACGCCGTCGAGGGTCTTCAGTTCAACCTGATCGGCCAGCTCACGCATCACCGACACCGCGCCGACGATCTCGTCGATGCTCTCGCTCTTCATGCGCATGGCCATCATGAACGCGCCGATCTGCGCGTCAGTGCATTGGCCGGTCATGATTTCGCGCATCACATCGCGCATCTCATCGGTGCTGAGGTCGAGGTGATCGACGATACGGCTCAGGGCTGTCTTGATATTCATGGGAAGTCCTTAGCGCGTGCCGCCGGTTTGTTTGAGGAAGTTGGCAAACAGTTCATGACCCTGCTCGGTCAGGATCGACTCGGGGTGGAACTGTACGCCCTCAATGTTCAGGGTCTTGTGACGCAGGCCCATGATTTCGTCGACCGAACCGTCATCGTGCTGGGTCCATGCGGTCAGTTCCAGGCAATCGGGCAACGTGTCGTGCTTGACGATCAGCGAGTGGTAACGGGTGACCGTCAGCGGATGGTTCAGGCCAGCGAAAACGCCCTTGTCCTCGTGGAATACCGGACTAGTCTTACCGTGCATTACCTGACGCGCGCGCACTACATCGCCGCCAAAAGCCTGGCCGATGGACTGGTGACCCAGGCAGACGCCGAGGATTGGCAGTTTGCCGGCAAAGTGCTTGATGGCTTCGATGGAGATACCGGCCTCGGTCGGCGTGCACGGGCCTGGGGACACCACGATGCGCTCAGGCTTGAGTGCTTCGATTTCGGCGACGGTCAATTCGTCGTTGCGCACGACTTTGACGTCGGCACCCAATTCGCCAAGGTATTGCACAACGTTGTAAGTAAAGGAGTCGTAGTTGTCGATCATCAGCAACATGGCGTTTCGAACCTCTTGAATTCTGATTTGAAAACAGCCTTCAGATCACTTGCCCGCAGGGCGCTGCACGATGTCGGACGCAGATAGACGCGGCGGCACAGCGGCATTTCAAACAGGCAAGGAAGGCAAAGCGATACAGATCCGGCGGGGCCGGCAGAAAAGATTCAGGCGCGCCAACGCCAGCGGGCGTGTGCCTTGATGACTTGATCCAGAAGTTTGCTGGTGATCAACACGGGGAAGGTCTCGTTCATACGTTCCAGCACAGTAACTTAGCTGGGCGGGGCGTGCAATATGGCCGGGGCTTTGGGGAATAAATCCAGGGGAGGATTCGCGACCGATGGCAAAACGCCGGGAGTTTTTGGTACTGTCGTTTCGTTCACCTACAACAATAAATAAACGGACTTGCTCATGATCAAACAGACGTTGTTTGTACCGCTGGCCGGCTGCCTGCTCGCACTGGCCTGCGCCCAGGCCAACGCAGCGCCCAATCCTTATTCCAGTTTCATTGTGTTTGGCGACAGCCTCAATGATGCCGGTACCTTCACCGACACTGGCGGACCGGCCGGCTCCACCGAGCGTTACACCAACCGGACCGGGCCGGTGTATCAGGATGGCAGCGGGGAACTGTATTCATTGAACTCCACGCAGTTGCTCGGCGGACGCCTTGGCTTTTCGCCAGACCAGACAGCCTCTTCCAGTTCCGCCGTGCGCGCCGAAAACGGCCAGCCGGACGGCAACAACTGGGCGGTTGGCGGTTATCGCACCGACCAGATCCTCGACTCGATCACGACGCAATCCGCCACCGGTGAACGCACCCGTGCCGGTTACCTGCCCTCAAACGGCTTCCGCGCCGACCCGAATGCGCTGTATTACATTTCCGGCGGCGGTAACGACTTCCTGCAAGGACGAATTCTCAGCCTGCCGCAAGCCAACGCCGCCGCCGATCGGCTGGCCGACAGCGTGCAAACCCTGCAAACCGCCGGTGCCAAATACGTGATGGTCTGGCTGTTGCCTGATGTTGGCCTGACGCCAGCGATCAACGGTACGCCACTGCAAACCTTCAGCAGTCAACTCGCCACCCAGTTCAACAGTCAGTTGGTCACACGCCTGCAAGGCATCAACGCCGAAATCATTCCGCTGAACATTCCGGTACTGCTCTCGGAAGTGTTCGCCGATCCTGGGCGCTTTGGCCTCGCGACCGATCAGAACCTGACCGCGACCTGCTTCAGCGGCAATAGCTGCACCGAGAACGCCCGTTACGGGATCAACAGCGCGACACCCGATCCGAGCAAGCTGATCTACAACGACGGCGTGCATCCAACCGAGGCCGGACAAAAACTGATCTCCGATTACGCCTACTCCCTGCTCGCCGCGCCGTGGGAACTGACGCTGCTACCAGAAATGGCCCACGCCACAGTGCGCGCGCATCAGGATGAACTGCGCAACCAATGGCAGGCGGATTGGGAGAATTGGCAAGCGGTCGGTCAATGGCGCGCCATTGTCTCGGCGGGCGGCCAGCATCTGGATGTCGACAGCCAAAGCAGCGGCGCCAGCGCTGATGGCAGCGGATACAACCTCAACGTCGGTGGCAGCTATCGCTTGAATGAAGCCTGGCGCGTCGGTGTGGCGGGCGGTTTCTACCGGCAGAATCTGGAGGCCGGTCATAACGATTCGGACTACAAACTCAACAGCTACATGGCCACGGCATTTGCCCAGTACCAGCAAAACCGCTGGTGGGCTGACGCGGCGTTGACCGGTGGCAAACTCGACTACGACAACCTCAAGCGCAAGTTTGATCTGGGCGCCAGCGAAGGTGCGGAGAAAGGCGACACTGACGGCAGCCTCTGGGCCTTCAGCGCGCGTGTCGGTTACGACATTGCCCAGCCGGGCAGCGAGTGGCACCTGTCGCCATTCGTCAGCGCCGATTACGCCAGCGTTGATGTCGATGGCTACTCCGAGAAGAGCAATCGCGCCACGGCGCTGACCTTCGATGATCAGACCCGCGACTCGAAACGCCTGGGGCTGGGCTTGCAGGGCAAGTACAACATTACTCCGCAAACCCAGGTGTTCGGCGAATACGCCCACGAGCGTGAATACGAAGATGACGTACAAAAGGTCAACATCGCGCTCAATACCTTGCCGGCCAACGACTTCACACTTGAGGGCTATACGCCGCAAAGTCATTTGAACCGCTTGAGTCTGGGTGTGAGCCACAAACTCACGGCGGATCTGGCGCTGCGTGGCGGTTATTCGTTGCGCAAGGATGATGATTTTACCCAGCAGGGCGTTAACGTCGGGGTAGTTCTGGACTTTTAAACCCCTGGCACAAAAAAAGCGGCGCCCTCGCAGGCGCCGCTTTTTTATTGCCGAACACAGATCAAAATGCAGGAGTGAACCTGCTAGCGATTGCGGTGATTCACTCAACAAATCCGTTGAATGTTAATCCGCTATCGCGAGCAGGCTCACTCCTACGAGGGTTTTGTGTGGACTCAGGCTTCCGGGGTTTGCTCGGCCAGCGCCACGGCACGGAACATCGCGCGGCGTTTGTTCAGGGTTTCTTCCCATTCCAGCGCCGGCACCGAGTCGGCAACGATGCCGCCACCGGCCTGCACGTGCAGCTCGCCGTTCTTGATCACTGCCGTGCGAATCGCGATTGCAGTGTCCATGTTGCCGTTCCAGGCGAAATAACCGACCGCGCCACCGTACACACCACGCTTGACCGGCTCCAGTTCGTCGATGATTTCCATCGCGCGAATCTTCGGCGCACCCGACAAGGTGCCCGCCGGCAGAATCGCCCGCAGTGCGTCCATCGCCGTCAACCCGGCCTTCAACTGGCCGGTAACGTTGGAGACGATGTGCATCACATTGGAATAACGTTCGATGACCATTTTCTCGGTGAGCTTCACCGAGCCGATTTCCGAAACACGACCGGTATCGTTACGGCCCAGATCGATCAGCATCAAGTGCTCGGCGATCTCTTTGTCGTCCGACAGCAGATCTTCTTCCAGCGCCACATCTGCTTCTTCGGTGGCGCCACGTGGGCGAGTACCGGCAATCGGGCGCACGGTGATCAGATTGTCTTCAACCCGCACCAGCACTTCCGGCGAACTGCCGACGACGTGGAAGTCGCCGAAGTTGAAGAAGTACATGTACGGCGTCGGATTGAAGCAACGCAGGGCGCGGTACAGATCGATCGGCGCAGCCTTGAAGTCGATCGACATGCGCTGCGACGGCACGACCTGCATGCAGTCACCGGCAAGGATGTATTCCTTGATGGTGTCGACGGCTTTTTCGTAATCGTCCTGAGTGAAACTGGAGCGGAATACTGGATCAGCGGATTGCTGCTTGCTGAAATCCAAGCCTCGGCGCGGAGTGATCGGCTGGCGCAGTTTCTCGAGCAACGCCTGCAATTGCGCCTGACCTTGTTCGAAGGCATCCGCCTGCGCGGGGTCGGCCAGCACGATCGCGTGCATCTTGCCGGCGAGGTTGTCGAACACCACAACGGCGTCAGAAACCATCAGCAAAATATCCGGCACGCCCAGCGGATCCGGGTTCGGGCACTTGCCCAAGCGCTTCTCGACATAACGCACGCAGTCGTAACCGAAGTAACCGACCAGGCCGCCGTTGAAACGCGGCAGACCGGCAATGGTCGGTACGTTATAGCGCGCTTTGAAGGTTTCAACGAAGGCCAGCGGGTCTTCAACATCGTGGCTTTCGGTTTCAACGCCATCAACGGTGATGCTGACGTGATGGTCGTGAACCCGCAGCACGGTGCGGCACGGCAGACCAATGATCGAGTAACGGCCCCACTTCTCGCCGCCCTGCACCGATTCAAGCAGGTAGGAGTTGGGCTGGTCGGCCAGTTTCAGGTAGATCGACAGCGGCGTGTCGAAGTCAGCCAGGGTTTCGCAGGCCAACGGAATGCGGTTGTAGCCGTCAGCGGCCAAGCGCAGGAATTCTTCGCGGATCATAAGGTGCCTCGTGGTGTGAGGGGCAAATCAGTCAGGTATGCAAACGCGCCGGCAGGCCGGCCAGGAACAAGTCAGGCGCGCCAACGCCAGCGGGCCAGGGCCTTGATGACTTTCATCCAGAGTTTGCGAGTGACCACCACGATGGCGTTTCCAGAACGGGATTGAGCAGCGTCGGGCAACGTTATCTCAGCGGCGGAACCTAGGCAACCGGGAATTAGCTTGCGCAGATCGTCGATGACCAGCGCCGGTGATTCTTCGGCAATCGGTCGGCCATGGTTGTAGCCATAACTCAGCGCTACGCATTTGACCCCCGCCGCTTTCGCCGCCAGCACATCGCTGCGCGAGTCGCCGACGAACAACGATTGCGAGGCCGGAATGTTGGCCATTTTCATTACAAAAAACAGCGCGGCTGGATCCGGTTTCTTCTGCGGCAAGGTATCGCCGCCAATGATCCACTTGAAGTAGCGGCCGATTTTCATCTGATCCAGCAACGGCGCGACGAAGCGCTCCGGCTTGTTGGTGATCAGCGCCATGGCCACGCCCTGCTTGTGCAGCCACTTGAGAGTGTCGCGCACGCCGGGATAGACCACGGTCAGCTCATGGCTGGCGCCGTAGGCTTGCATGAACACTTCCAGTGCATGCTCGGCCTCAACGTCATCCACCGCCGAATGATCGATGCCACCGGCCAAGGCGCGGCGCACCAGGACCGGCGCGCCGTTGCCCACCCACTCGCGCACCGATTCGATGCCCGCAGGTTGGCGGCCAAGTGAGAGCAGCATGGTGTCCACCGCCGCTGCCAGGTCTGGAACCGAGTCGATCAGTGTGCCATCCAGATCGAACATCACCAGCCGTGGCAGTTTCCCCGGGAACAGCTGCTCAAACCCGCTCATGGGCGCGCCAGCGCCAGTTCGGAACGCATCTTGTCGATGACTTCCTGATAGTTCGGCGCATTGAAGATCGCCGAGCCGGCAACAAAGGTGTCAGCGCCCGCAGCGGCGATTTCGCGGATGTTGTTGACGTTGACGCCGCCGTCGATTTCCAGACGGATGTCACGGCCAGAGGCATCGATGATCGCTCGCGCTTCGCGCAGTTTGTCGAGGGTGCCGGGAATGAATTTCTGCCCGCCGAAGCCTGGGTTGACGCTCATCAGCAAGACCATATCGACCTTGTCGATCACGTACTTGAGCACGTCCAGCGGCGTCGCCGGGTTGAACACCAGACCGGATTTGCAGCCGCCTTCACGGATCAGTTGCAGCGAACGATCAACGTGCAGCGTGGCTTCCGGGTGGAAGGTGATGTAGGTGGCGCCGGCTTCGATGAAGTCGCCAACGATACGATCCACCGGGCTGACCATCAGGTGCGCATCGATCGGCGCGGTGACGCCGTACTTGCGCAATGCCGCGCAGACCATCGGACCGATGGTCAGGTTTGGCACGTAGTGATTGTCCATGACGTCGAAGTGGACGAAGTCGGCGCCAGCGGCAAGAACGTTGTCTACTTCCTCGCCGAGGCGGGCGAAGTCGGCGGAGAGAATCGACGGAGCAATTACGAAGGGCTGCATGACGCACCTTTTCTGAGCTAAATCACGATGGCGCGCATTGTATACCTCAAGTTTCCAAGCGCGCACCGTGACCGCGATGATTGGGTTGTGCCATGACGGAGGACCGGCGCTGACTCAATACGCCGCGCGGTAGATCTTCTCGATGTCCCCAGCGCTGAGTTTGCGCGGATTGTTGCGCATCAGCCGCTCAATGCCCGCCGCTTCCACGGCCATCGCCGGGATTGCCTCTTCCGGCACACCGAAACTGCGCAGCCCGGCCGGAATTTCCACGGCTGCGCACAGATCGCTCATTGCCTGCACGGCTTTATCCGCTGCTTCGGCGGCACTCAGATGAGCAGTCTTCACCCCCATGGCTTCGGCAATATCCTGCATGCGTTCGACGCAGGCCATCTTGTTCCAGGTCATGACATACGGCAGCAGCAAGGCATTGCTGACGCCATGGGCAATGTTGAAACGCCCGCCCAGCGGATACGCCAGCGCATGCACCGCGCCGACCCCGGCATTGCCGAACGCCATGCCGGCCATCAGGCTGGCGGTGGCCATGTCTTCGCGGGCTTGCAGGTTGGTGCCGTTGGCGTAGGCCTTGGGCAACGCGTTGGCGATCAGCTTGATGGCGCCGATGGCCAGCGAGTCGGTGATCGGCGAGGCATTCACCGACAGATAGGATTCGATGGCGTGCACCAGCGCGTCGACACCACTGGCGGCGGTGACGCTGCGCGGGCAGGTCAGGGTCATCTGCGGGCTGACCAGCGCCACGTCCGGTAATAGAAAGTCGCTGACGATGCCTTTCTTCAACTGCGCGACTTTGTCCGAGAGGATCGCGACGTTGGTAACTTCGGAACCGGTGCCGGCGGTGGTCGGGATGGCGATCAGCGGCGGGCCTTTGCGCGGCACCTGGTCGACGCCGAACAGGTCCTCCAGCGCGCCGTGGTAACCGGCGTAGGCGGCGACGCTTTTGGCGATGTCGATGGCACTGCCACCACCGAGACCGATCAAGCCGTCATGCCCGCCTTCGCGGTAAACACGCATGCAGTCTTCGACGATGGCAATTTCCGGGTCTGGCAAAACGCGGTCAAAAATCTCGTAGTCGCGACCACCGAGTTGCACCAGCGCCAGCTCTACCGTGCCGGATTTGACCAGCGCGGCATCGGTGACGATCAATGGGTTGTCGATGTCGAGGCGTGTGAGTTCGGCGGCCAGTTGTTCGATGGCGGCGGCGCCGGTGATCAGTTTATGAGCGATTTTGAACTGGGACAGACTCATCGTGCGCAGCCTCTTATAGATGTGGGAGCTGGGCACAAGATTAGCTGGGGAATTGGGGTTGTCTGCTATTCATCTGGTGAATGACCCGTTAAGGGCAAGAGCAAGAGCCCCTCACCCTAACCCTCTCCCGGAGGGAGAGGGGACTGACCGCGTTGTACTCTCGAAGTACACCGACCTGAAATACCGAGTCGAACTCAGGCCTCGAAAGCCATGAAGATCTGCTCCCTTCCCCCCTCGCCCCCCCTGGGGGAGAGGGCTGGGGTGAGGGGGTAAGCTTTTGATCTGGCCCTTAAACCTGAGCAGTGCGCAGTTTCTCGCTGCGCCCACGCAACCATTCCAGGGTCAGCAGCAGAATCACCGAGAAAGCGATCAGCAAGGTCGCGGCAGCGGCGATGGTCGGGCTGAGGTTCTCCCGAATCCCGCTAAACATCTGCCGAGGCAACGTCGCCTGCTCAGGCCCGGCAAGAAACAACGTCACCACCACCTCATCAAACGAAGTCGCAAACGCAAACAGCGCCCCGGAAATCACCCCCGGCGCAATCAACGGCAAGGTCACCCGACGGAACGCAGTCAACGGCGATGCGCCCAGACTCGCGGCAGCCCGCACCAGATTATGGTTAAACCCCTGCAACGTCGCCGACACGGTGATGATCACAAACGGCACACCCAACACCGCGTGCACCACGATCAGCGAGAAGAAGCTGTTGCCCAACCCCAACGGCGCGAAGAACAGATAACTCGCCACACCGATGATCACCACCGGCACCACCATCGGCGAAATCACCAGCGCCATCACCAGCGCTTTACCGGGGAAGTCACCGCGAGTAAGACCGATCGCCGCCAGCGTACCGAAGACCATTGCCAGTACCGTCGCCGCCGGGGCAACAATGATGCTGTTCTTCAGTGCGCGCATCCATTCCGCCGAGGCGAAGAAGTCGTGGTACCACTGCAGCGAGAAACCCTGCAGCGGATAGACCAGAAAACTCCCCGAGTTGAACGACAGCGGAATGATCACCAGCACCGGCAGAATCAGGAACAACAGAATCAAGCCGCAGAGAATCCGCAGGCTGTAGAACCACACCCGTTCAATGGGCGACATGTAAGGACTCAGCATTTCGAATTCCCCTTAGCTCAGGCGCAGGCGACTGGCGCCGACCAGCCAGCTGTAAATCAGATAAAGCACCACAGTCGCCAGCAGCAACAGCCCGCCCAGCGCAGTAGCCATGCCCCAGTTGATGCTGGTGTTGGTGTAAAAGGCGACGAAGTAGCTGACCATTTGATCGTTCGGGCTGCCGAGCAGCGCCGGGGTGATGTAGTAACCGATGGCGAGGATGAACACCAACAGGCAACCGGCGCCAACACCGGCGTAGGTCTGCGGGAAGTACACCCGCCAGAAACTGGCGAACGGATGGCAGCCGAGGGAAATCGCCGCGCGCATGTAGGTCGGCGAGATGCCTTTCATCACGCTGTAGATCGGCAGAATCATGAACGGCAGCAGGATGTGCACCATCGAGATGTACACGCCGGTGCGGTTGAACACCAGTTCCAGTGGTTTATCGATGATGCCCATGGCCATCAGGCCGCTGTTGATCAGCCCGCCGGATTGCAGAAGCACGATCCACGCGGCGACGCGCACCAGGATCGAGGTCCAGAACGGCAGCAGCACCAGAATCATCAGCAGGTTGCTTTGCCGCGATGGCAGGTTCGCCAACAGGTAGGCCAGTGGATACGCGAGCACCAGACAGATCACGGTGATGACCAGGCCCATCCAGAACGTGCGGGCGAAGATGTCGAGATAGATCGCCTGATCCGGCGTGGCCGGGGCGATTTCGCCGAGGTCGTCGATGCGGTGATCGACTGCCGCCAGCAGGTAATACGGGGTGATGCTGCTGGTGTTGCGTTTGACCGCTTGCCAGTAGGCCGGGTCGCCCCAACGTTCGTCGAGTGCTTCCAGCGCTTCTTTATAAGAGGCCGGTTCGCTGGCGAATGGCAGCGCCCGGGCGGTTTTGGTCAACAGGCTGCGATAGCCGGCCAACTCCATGTTCAAGCGCTTGGACAGATCGCCCAGCGTCTGGTTTTTGCGCGCTTCGGCGAGGTCTTCGCCGGCGGCTTTGTAGACCGGTTCAGCGGGCAGGCCGCGGCCGTCCCAACTGGCGATGGCCGCCACGGTGCGCGGCATGCCGCCGACCACTTCGGGGTTGCCGACGCTTTTGTAGAGCAGCGCCACGATCGGCACCAGAAACACCAGCAACAGAAACAGCACCAGCGGCGCAATCAGCGCTTGAGCCTTCCAGCGGTTGACCCGCTCGGCGCGCTTGAGCTTCTGCTTCAAGGTGGGGCTGTTGCCCTCGTTCAGGGGAACGGCGATGGCCATGACGTACTCCGCAAATCTTTGATCGTTACAGAGGTGGTGAATACCACCTCGAACTTTTGCTACTGATCGTTCCCACGCTCTGCGTGGGAATGAATCCAGTGACGCTCTGCGTCACACGGGGACGCGGAGCGTCCCGGGCGGCGTTCCCACGCAGAGCGTGGGAACGATCATCCGGAAAGCCGTCGGCCCGTATGCTCGGGTTACTTCGCAGCCCAGGAGTTGAAGCGCTGCTCCAGTTGCTCGCCGTTGTCAGCCCAGAAGCTGACGTCGATCTGCACCTGGTTGGCGATGTTTTCCGGGGTGGTCGGCATGTCTTTGAGGACGTCCTTGGCCAGCAGCGGTACGGCTTGGGTGTTAGCCGGGCCATAGGCGATGTTTTCCGAGTAGGTCTTCTGCTGCTGCGGCTGTACCGAGAAGGCCATGAATTTCTTCGCCGCTTCCGCGCGTTTGGCGTCCAGACCTTTCGGGATGGCCCAGGCGTCGAAGTCGTAGATGCCGCCGTTCCACACCACTTTCAGATTGGATTCTTTTTGCACGGCAGCGATGCGACCGTTGTAGGCCGAGCTCATCACCACGTCACCGGAAGCGAGGTATTGCGGCGGTTGCGCGCCGGCTTCCCACCACTGAATGCTTGGCTTCAGCTCATCAAGCTTCTTGAACGCGCGATCCTGGCCGCCCTTGCTCGCCAGCTCTTTGTAGACGTCTTTCGGCGCTACGCCATCGGCCATCAAAGCGAATTCGAGGGTGTATTTGGCGCCTTTGCGCAGGCCACGTTTACCCGGGAATTTCTTGGTGTCCCAGAAATCCGCCCAACTGGTCGGGGCGGTTTTCAGCTTGTCGGCGTTGTAAGCCAACACGGTCGACCAAACGAAGAAGCCCACGCCGCACGGCTGAATCGCGCCTTTGACGTAATCTTCAGTCTTGCCGAACAGCGCCGGGTCGAGTTGTTCGAACATGTCTTCGTCGCAGCCACGGGACAGCTCTGGCGATTCAACTTCGACCAAGTCCCACGACACGCTCTTGGTGTCGACCATGGCTTTGACCTTGGCCATTTCGCCGTTGTACTCGCCAGCGACGATCTTGCCGTTGCCCGCCGCTTCCCACGGTGCATAGAAGGCTTTGACTTGCGCGGCCTTGTTCGCCCCGCCAAATGACACCACGGTCAAATCCGGGCCGGCGGCCATCGCGCTGGCCGCACCCATCAGGCCCAGGGTCAGGGCGGTGAACTTAAGGGATCTCAACATTTATTGTTCTCTCCACGTGCAGGGTTGGTGTTGGTATTGCCGGGGCGATCAGTTCGCCTCTAGAAGAGGATCGAGTGCGCGTACGTGCTCGACCTGCCAGCCAAGCGGAACCACGTCACCGACCGCGAGCGCTGGATCGAGCTCGGCAATCGGCTGTTTCACGAAGAAGTCGGTCTTGCCGCAGACTTCCAGGCGCACCCGGACGTGGTCGCCCAGATAGATGAATTCCGCCACCCTCCCTGAGAAGCGGTTAACGCATTGATCACTGGAACCGTTGAGACTGATGCGCTCCGGACGGATCGACAAAGTCACCGGTTCGCCGGTCTGGCCGACGTTGACCGCCAGCGCCTCGACCTTTTCGCCACGGCCCAACTCGACCACGCAACGCTCGCCGTTCTGGCTCAACAGGCGACCGTTAAGGCGGTTGTTTTCACCGATGAAGTTGGCAACAAAGGTATTTTTCGGTTCTTCGTAAAGTGTGCGCGGCGGGGCGATCTGCTGGATTTCGCCCTGATGGAATACCGCAACGCGATCGGACATGGTCAGCGCTTCGCCCTGATCGTGGGTCACGTAGACCACGGTTACGCCGAGGCGCTGGTGCAGGTGTTTGATTTCCATCTGCATGTGTTCACGCAGTTGCTTGTCGAGGGCACCGAGGGGTTCGTCCATCAGCACCAGTTGCGGTTCGAACACCAGCGCGCGGGCCAGCGCCACACGCTGCTGCTGACCACCGGACAACTGCGCCGGGTAGCGCGAGGCAAACGCATCGAGCTGGACCATGCTGAGGACTTTCTTGACCTTGTCGTTGACGTCGCTCTTATTCAGGCCACGCACGCTCAGCGGAAACGCAAGGTTTTCGGCGACGGTCATGTGCGGGAACAGCGCGTAGTTCTGGAACACCATGCCGATATCACGCTTGTGTGGCGGCACGTTGTTGATCGAACGCCCGGCCAGCAGGATCTCGCCAGCGGTCGGCGTTTCGAAACCGGCGAGCATCATCAGGCTGGTGGTCTTGCCGGAACCGGACGGCCCGAGCAGGGTGAGAAATTCGCCTTTGCGAATGTCCAGGTTGAGGTCTTTGACGATCAGGTTCTCGCCGTCGTAGCTCTTCTGCACTCCACGAAAGCTGACCAGCACATCACTGGCCCCTGCGTTTGTATCGACCTGGCTCATACCCACACCTTTGTTGTTGATGACTGCTTGTGGGTTAAGCCTAGTGGCTGCTGACAGCCACGCAAATCGGGGCGCAGGAGAGAATCGCCTCAGCCGGATGGAAGGTTGGGGGTAGGGATTGCCCTACAAGGATGGCGCTAATGGATAAGGCAGTGGCGAGGGTTGAGCTGCAAGCTGCAAGAACAAGCAAAAGCGCCTGTCGCTAACAGATATGCTCACAATCCAGGGTTAAACAACGAAACCTGTGGGAGCTGGCTTGCCAGCGATAGCGGTGGATCAGCCGACATTGATGTGATTGACATGCCCTCATCGCTGGCAAGCCAGCTCCCACAGAGTTTTGTGGTGCATTTAGAGGAGTTTGTGTTCCATCGCGTATTTGACCAGTTCGGCCAGCGAGGTGATGTTGAGCTTCTGCATCAGCCGCGCCTTGTGGGTGCTGATGGTTTTGCTGCTCAGCGCCAGTTGCTGGGCGATGTCGTTGACGTTGGCGCCCTGGGCCAGGCGTTCGAACACCGAGAACTCGCGTTCGGACAGCAACGAATGCAGCGGCCGTGCATCGGTCAGGCCGACTTCAAACACCATGCGATCCGCCAGATCCGGATCAATGTATCGCCCACCCGCCGCGACTTTGCGAATGGCGGTGAGCAACAGCGCCGGGTCACTGTCCTTGGTCGCATACCCGGCGGCGCCGACCTTCAGCGCCCGCGCAGCCATCTGCGCTTCGTCGTGCATAGATAGCACCAGGATCGCCGGTGGATTGTTCAGCGCACGGATTCGCGGGATCGCCTCCAGGCCATTGACCCCGGGCATGGAGATGTCCAGCAGCACCACTTCGCATGGCACGCTGCGCAGGGCCTCAAGCAATTGCTCGCCATTGCTCGCCTCGCCCACTACTTGCAGATCCTTGGCCAGGCCAATCAATTGCTTGATGCCTTCGCGGACGATGGTGTGGTCTTCGGCTACCAGTACACGGATCACGTTTTTCTCCAGATTTCAGGTACACAGCAATCCCTGTGGGAGCGAGCCTGCTCGCGAAAGCGTCAGCCCAAACACCACATATCTTCAAACCTCACTCACCGGCACCCAAACATTCAGACTGGTGCCCTCCCCCGGCTCACTCTCCAGCACCAACCGCCCGCCCATGATCAGCACCCGCTCACGCATGCCGACCAGGCCAAACGAAGTCGGTCGACCGCTGGCGGGAACAAATCCTACGCCATCATCACTGACCGTCAGACATAACTCATCGCCTTCCAGCGCCAACGTCAGTTCCACAGTATGCGCCTGAGCATGGCGCATCACATTGGTCAGCGCCTCCTGCAAGATCCGGAACAAGCCAATTGCCTTGGCATCACTGAGTACCGGCAGATTATCCGGTACCTGCACCAGACACGGGATCAGCGTACGCGCCTCGAAGCGCCGCGCCTGCCACTCGATCGCCGAGGCAATCCCGGCATCGAGAATCGGCGGTCGCAGCGCCGTGGCCACGTCGCGCACCAACTGGAACAACTGAGCGATCAGGCGTTTCATGCTGTTCAACCGCTCGTTCAACCCCGGATCGAGTTGCGCGTAGGCTAACTCGCACATCGATGTTTCCAGCTTCAGCACGGTCAACATCTGCCCCAGTTCATCGTGAACCTCGCGGGCAATGCGCGCCTTCTCTTCTTCACGCACGCTCTCAAGGTGCGCCGACAGTTCGCGCAGTTGCTCACGGGAGGCCGCCAGTTCCAGCTCGATACGCTTGCTCTCGGTGATGTCCCAGACGATGCCGTCCCAGACATAGGCGCCATCCTCCAGTTGCCGGGTGATCGCCTTGATCTCGGCCCAGCGCTGCTGGCCTTGACGCGTGAGGATCCGACCCTGCCACGACCAGTCACTGTCGGTGTCCAGAGCCTGATCCTGAGTGCGGTGATAACTCGCCTTATCGTCGGGATGCACCAGGCTGCGCAGACCCATGTCGCGATGGGCTATGGTGGCCGGGGCGTAACCGACCAGGCTTTCGCTGCCCTCGCTGATGTAGGCAAAGTCGATCTGCCCGGTCACCGGCGCGCGCTCCAGACGAAACACCAATCCCGGCACGTTGGCGGCGATGCCTTGCAGACGCGCCTCGCTTTCCTGCAACGCGGCGAGGGCGCGACGGCGCTCGGTGACGTCGGTGAGGTACACCACCAGGTATTCACTGTCGCGAAAGCGCAGGAAACTCAGCGAAACATCCGCCGGCAAAATACTGCCGTCAGCCCGCACGCAACTGGTTTCGAAACTCAGCGGACCTTCTTCACTGGCCCGCGCGCGCTTCCACAGATTGAGCCAGCGGTCCATGTGCAGACCCGGTTCGAAGTCGATCAATGGCCGTTCGATCAGTCCGCCCGAGGGATAACCGAGCATGATTTCCGCCGCGCGATTGGCGTAGCGCACATGGCTGTCCCAGTTGACCCAAAGGATGCCGACGGTGCTTTGGTCGATGGAGAACTGCGTCAACCGCAGCGCTTCTTCGTTGGCCGCGCGCAAGGCGATGTCTTCCCGGGCGGCCAGCAATCGCTGTTCGAGGCTGTGCTGTTGGCGACGCTGCCAGAACACGATCGCGACACAACTGAGCAGCATCACTGCAAACAACAAGCTGAGGTTTTGCCAGAACCCCGGCGACTCCGAGAGTCGCGGATATTTCGGTTGCAGCCACTGGTTGTGTAACTGCTCCAGATCCTTGGCCGGGATGGCACGCAGCGCACTTTGAAGGATGCCGGCCAACTCTGGCCAATCGCGGCGCGAGCCGACGCGCAGCAGTTGTGGCAGGCCGATATCGCCGACCACCACCAGCCCGGCGAACTCAGGCTCTACCGACAAGCGCCCGAGTTGCGCCTCATCGACCACGGCGTAGGCGGCCTGCTGACTCAACAGCAACTGCAACGCCTGACGCTCCAGTGGTACACCTTGCAGATTCAGATGGGGGTAGTTGCCGCGCAGGTAATCAGCCGTGCTGCTGGGCATGCGCACGGCGACGCGGATCTGGCTGTCGAGCTTCTCCAGATCGACCACACCACTGGCCTTCTGGTCGCTGACCACCAGTTGCGGCACGCGCATGTACGGATCAGAGAACTGCCACAGACGCAGGGCACTCGGGGTCTGGCTCAGGCCCGGAGCGATATCGATCTCGCCCTCGCGCATGGCGGCGTCCAATTGCGCGAGATCCTGAAAATTGCGCCAGCTCAGTTCGACATTGAGCACCTTGGCCAGCAACTTCATCAGCTCGACGTTGGCCCCCGACAGCCGTTGCAAGCGCCGGTCGTATTGCGCATACGGGGCTTGCAACACCAGGCCGACGCGCAATTCATTGTGTTGCGCCAGCCATTGCTGCTGGCTCGCCGACAACTGTGCGAGATGAGAAGGCGGCGCAGGCGCCGCCCAGCCCATCAAGGGAAACCACAAACAGCCGATAACCCACAGGCAGCAAAATCGCTTCATTGAAGTCTCATACACTGACAAATTCTGACCAACCCATTAGGCTGCCGGGATACTTTCTGGCCTGGAATAACCGATGCCCTCTGTCTACCGCCTGGCAATGCCAGCATTGTGCCTGTCGCTGCTCCTGCCTTGTGCGTTTTCCGTCGAAGCCGCCGATCCGGCACCCGCCGCCACAGCGGAAAAACCGGCCGAAGAAAAACCGGCCGAACGCCAGCCACTGCTTGAGCGTAGTCAGGAAGAGGCCGCCGCACTGGAACGTAAAGTCCCGGCGCAAGAACAGCAACAGTTGCAGGCCGGTACCGACACCTTCCTCGCCCTGTGGAAACCGGCCAACACTGCCGAACCGAAAGGCGCAGTGATCATCGTCCCCGGCACCGGCGAAACCGCTGACTGGCCGCAGGCAATCGGCCCGTTGCGGCACAAACTGCCGGATGCAAAATGGAGCAGCCTGAGTATTACGCTGCCCGACTTGCAAAGCGACGCCTTTGCACCGCGCGTGGTCGAGGCACCCGCTGTGCCGAAAGCCCCGGAGTCCGGCAGCAAGGACTCCACCACCGCGCAGCCGATCGAGCAAGCCGCTGGCGGTGAAGCAGAAGTGGCGGATCAGGTGGTCGCCGAAACCACTGAAGAGCAATCCAAGGCCGACGCCGAACGCATCTTCGCGCGCATCGACGCCGCGATTGCTTACGCCGAGCAGCAGAGCGCACGCAGCATTGTCGTGCTTGGGCACGGCACTGGCGCCTATTGGGCCGCGCGATACCTGAGCGAGAAACAAACGGCGCAGGTAGAAAAGTTCGTCATGGTCGATGCGCAGATGCCAGCCAAGGCCAAACCGCCACTGGCCGAAGTGACGCCGACACTGAAGCTGCCAACCGCCGATATTTTCTACATGGACAAGCCGCTGGATCGCAATGCGGCGCTGGAGCGCATGCAGGCGAGCAAGCGTTTGAAAACCTCGGCGTTCAGCCAGGTCGCGCTCAAGGCTTTGCCGGACAACAAGGCTGAACAGGAACAGTTGTTCCGCCGGGTGCGTGGCTGGCTGAACCCGCAGAACACGGACTGACAGAAAGACCGAGTCGCCCCCTTCGCGAGCAGGCTCGCTCCCACATGGATCTGCGTACACAGTCCATGGTGGGAGCGAGCCTGCTCGCGAAGAGGCCAGCGCAGTCGCTACACATCTAACGGTTAGCGAAAATCCCGCCGCTCACGAATCAACGTGTAGGCATTGTGCAGCTCACGGGTTTTTTCGGTGGCTTCACGCACCTGCACTGGCGTCGCCCCCGACCCGGCAATCTTGTCCGGATGATGACGACTGAGCAGGCGCCGATAGGCGCGCTTGATCTGCGCCGGTTCACTGGACGCCGACACGCCCAATAAACGCATCGCCTCCTGATAACTCACAGCAGCGCTGACGATCGGTCGTTTGCCCGGTTCGTAATCATTGGCCAGTGCCTGCACCTGATGCGTCGTCCAGCCCAGCCACTTGCCCCATTGCGCCAGCAGTTCACGCTCACTGACACCCGCGCGACCATCGGCCCAGACCATCCGCCAACAGGCGCGCAACACACCTTCGGCGGCATGCGGCTGCGCACTCAGGCGCCGTAGATAACCGCGCAGATTGTCGCTGCCGGACTTGCCGCGATTGAACGCGGCAATCGCCCGACGCGTAGCCGGCTCGCTCATTTCCAGCGCCCGCATTTCGTTACGCGCCTGCTGGATATGCCCGTCAGTGACCCGACCGTCACTTTTGGCCAGACGCCCGAGCAGCACAAACAACAGTTCGTCATTGCGCAACATCGGCCGACCGCCGAGTTTTTCGCGCAAATGCCCCCAGCTTTGCAAGTGCAGGCGCCGATCCAGCGCCTGCCCCAACAATGCCCCAAGCATGGCCCCCGGAATGCTGGCAATCGCAAAACCCGCTCCGGCTCCAATCAGAGTCCCTGGCCACAACATGTCAGCGACTCGCTTCTATCAATGCTTCAGCTTCGGCCAGACGCTCGTGCGTGCCGACGTCCACCCAGTGACCTTTCAGACGTTCGCCCGTGACTTCGCCAGCCGCCATGGCGTTACGCAACAGCGGCGCCAGTTTGAAGGCACCGTCGGTACAGCCGTCGAACAGTTGCGGATGCAATACGGCGATGCCGCTGTAAGTCAGGGTCGCAGCGTCCGGCTGACCGTCGTGCACTTCGCCGTCGACCAGTGTGAAATCACCGCGCGGGTGGTGCGCCGGATTGTCCGCCAGTACCAGATGAGCGAGCCCGTTGATCGGCTGGTGCAGGACGCTGAAGTCGTAATCGGTCCAGATATCGCCGTTCACCACCAGAAACGCATCATCGCCGAGCAACGGCAGCGCACGGAAAATCCCGCCGCCGGTTTCCAGTGGCTCACCTTCCGGCGAATACTGAATGCTCACGCCAAATTGCGAGCCGTCGCCCAGATAATCTTCGATCTGCTGACCGAGCCAGGCGTGATTGATCACGATCTCGTTGAACCCTGCGGCAGCGAGAGCCCGCAGGTGATATTCGATCAGTGGGACACCGCCGGCACGCACCAGTGGTTTCGGCGTAGTCAGGGTCAGCGGGCGCATGCGCTCGCCTTTGCCTGCCGCCAGAATCATTGCCTTCATGCTGTTGCTCCACCCCGCAGGCTGGTGAACAGCGCTTGCAGTTCTGCCAATTCAGGACGACGCGCAATCACCGCCTCTATATAAGAGAAGAAACGCGGTACGTCGGCCAGATAACGCGGCTTGCCATCACGATGACAAATGCGCGCGAAGATGCCGATGACCTTCAGGTGGCGCTGTACGCCCATCAGGTCACTGGCGCGCAGGAAGTCTTCGAAGTCCGGCTGCACCGGGATATTCAGTGCCGAGGCTTGCTGCCAGTAGCTTTCCAGCCAGCCGCGCACACGCTCTTCAGGCCAGCTGAGAAAGGCATCCTTGAACAGACAGGTCACGTCGTAGGTCACCGGGCCGTAGACCGCATCCTGGAAATCCAGCACACCGGGGTTCGGCTCGCTGAGCATCAGGTTGCGCGGCATGTAGTCGCGGTGCACCAGCACTTTGGGCTGCGCGAGTGCGCTGTCGATCAGCAGATCGCTGACCTGCTGCCACTGCTGTTGCTGGGTCGCGTCGAATTCGACACCGAGTTCACGCTTCACGTACCACTCGGGGAACAGTTCCAGCTCTCGGCGCAGCAAGGCAACGTCGTAGCTCGGCAACGGTGCGACCATCAACAATTGCTGAAAAGCCAGCAGCGCTTGCAGGGCATCACTGAATAATGCGTCGGCATTTTCGCCATCGATCACGTCGAGATAGGTCTTGTTACCCAGGTCATTGAGCAAAAGAAATCCACGCTCAAGGTCCTCGGCATAAATTTTCGGCACATTTATTCCGGATTTCGCCAGCAAAAAAGCGATATCCACGAACGGTTTGCAGTTTTCCTGGGGCGGCGGCGCGTCCATCACGACGAAGCTGCGACCCTCGCCTTCCCAGCGGAAGTAGCGGCGGAAACTCGCGTCGCTGCTGGCCGCGGTCAACGTGGCCGGGGGCACGGTGCCCCAGCCCTGATCTGCAAACAGGATTGCCAACTGCTCATCGAGCCAAACTTTCAGGTGTTGCAAGCGTACATCTTGGTCAGGCATTGCAAGGGTCTCCGACGGCGCTAGCCGTCAAGCGGGTCATGCTTTATTATCCAGCATCTTTTTCAGACCATCGAGAGGCGTGCGGCCCACACCGCGGGCAGATGGCACGCAGGAAGCCCGGACTAATAAGATGGCATTGAAATCCCCCGCGTTTCGTAAAAAATTTCCGTTGTTGGTAACCGGCAGTCTGCTGGCTATGCAACCTCTGGCCAGTCAATTCGTTGTTGCCGCCGAGCAGTATGACTGCTCCGTCTCGGCTTCGGGTGGTTGGGCCTGTGCGCCCAAATCAACCGCTGCTGCGTTGCCGCCGCGCCCAGTGCATGACGGCAGTGCCGTCAGCGCTACCGGCGAAGCCGCGACCGAGAACGGTTCGGTTGCCGACACAGCCCCTAAAACGGCGCTGGTCACCGAAGCCAAGGGCCGCGGTCTGAAATCCCGTAGCGAAGACTTCAGTCACCTCGACTGGGTTCCGCGCGAGAAGCTCACCGCCGCCCAATTGGCCGAGACCGGGCCTTACTGCTCTGGTGCCTATATCGAACCGATTCGTCCTGGCATGAATGACAAGACGAATAAAAGCGATGCACCGACCTTTATCGGCGCAAAAGCCTCGCGCTATAACACCGATGATCAAGTCGGTACGCTGGCCGGCGATGTCGTTCTGCGTCAGGGCAGCATGCAGGTCGAATCCGACGAGGCCAGCCTGTATCAGGCCGAGAGCCGCGCCGAACTCAATGGCGATGTACGCATCCGCGACAACGGTGCGCTGATCGTCGGCGACCACGCCGACGTGCAGCTCGACACCGGTGAAGCGAAAGTCGACAACGCCGAATACGTGATGCACAAATCGCGTATCCGCGGTAATGCGCTGTACGCCAAACGTGCCGAGAACGCGATCATTCGCTTGAAGGACGGCACGTACACCACGTGCGAACCGAACAGCAATGCCTGGCAGCTCAAGGGCAACAACATCACCTTGAACCCGGCCACCGGTTTCGGTACCGCGACCAACGTGACGTTGCGCGTTAAAGACATTCCGATTCTGTACACGCCGTACATCTATTTCCCGATCGACGACCGTCGTCAGTCGGGCTTCCTGCCGCCGACCATCGGCAGCGGCAGCGACACCGGCTTCATGCTGGTCACGCCGTACTACTTCAACCTGGCGCCGAACTACGACGCCACGTTGTACCCGCGCTACATGAGCAAGCGCGGCATGCTGGTGGAAGGCGAATTCCGTTACCTGACCAAGTCGAGTGAAGGTCAGTTCGGTGCCGCGTATCTGAACGATGACGATACCGAGCGCAGCAAGCAGACCGACTACGAAAAAACCCGCTACATGTACAACTGGCAGCACAAGGGCGGTCTCGACTCCCGTGTGTTCACTGAAGTCGACTACACCAAGATCAGCGATCCGTATTACTTCCAGGATCTGCAGACCGATCAGATTGGCGTGAAGTCCAGCGACTTCGTGAACCAGCAAGGTTCGATCAGCTATCGGGGTGACAGCTACACCGCTCGCTTGAATGCCCAGCAGTACCAATTGGCGACCGTTGCGAGCATCACGCCGTATGGCCGCCTGCCGCAGATCACCTTCAATGGTCAGCTGCCGTATCATCCGCAAGGCCTGGACTTCGATTACGAGACCGAGTTGGTGCGGTTTGATCGTGATCTGAAAACCGGCAATTTCATCGATGAAAATGGCAATTCATCATCGCGCCTTGATACCAACGTAGCAGGCCTGGCTCGCGCCAACGGCGATCGTTTGAACCTGAAACCGGGTGTCAGCCTGCCGATGAACTGGACCTATGGCTTCCTGAAGCCATCGCTCAAGTATCAGTACACCCAGTACGATCTGGATCTCGACGGACAAGGTAAAGACGACCTGGTGACTAACCGCAACGGCGCTTCGGCGCTGGGTGAGAAGTACAGCAGCTCGCAAAACCGTGGCGTCCCGATCGCCAGTATCGACAGCGGCCTGTACTTCGACCGCAACACGTCGTTCTTCGGCAAGAACTATCGCCAGACCCTGGAACCGCGCCTGTTCTATCTCTATGTACCCGAGAAAGACCAGAACGATATCCCGGTGTTCGACACCAGCGAATACACCTTCAACTATGCGTCGCTGTTCCGTGATAACCGCTTCGCAGGCTCCGACCGTGTCGGCGACGAGAACAAACTGTCGCTGGGCGTGACCAGCCGCTGGATCGAAGACGACGGGTTCGAGCGTCAACGCATCAGTGTCGGCCAGGCCCTGTACTTCAAGGATCGTGAAGTTCAACTGCCAGGTATCGACGCGAAAACCCGCGACGACGCGCACTCCAATGTGTCTCCGTATGCGCTTGAATACGAATACCGCTGGAACCGCGACTGGCGCACCACTGCCGACTACAACTGGGATCCGGACAGCCGCAGCCCGCGTTCCGGCAGTGCGATGTTCCACTATCAGCCTGAAGACAACCCGAACAAGGTTATCAATGCCGGCTATCGCTATCGCAACGACCAGATCCGCTACGACCAGACAACGGGCAAGTGGCAGATGGGTGGCGACTACGGCACACCTGGCACAGCTGGCTATGTGAAGGACTACTACAAGATCCAGCAGCATGACTTCTCGGTCATCTGGCCGATCGTTCCGCAGTGGAACGCGATCAGCCGCTGGCAGTACGACTACAACCGCAACCGTACCCTGGAAGCCTTCGGTGGTTTCGAGTACGACAACTGCTGCTGGAAGTTGCGCCTGATCAACCGTTACTGGGTTTCCTATGACGAGTTCAGCCAGGATGCTCCGCAAAACGAAAAAGGCGACCATGGCGTCTTCCTCCAAATTGTTCTGAAGGGACTCGGCGGCCTCACCGGCGCCAAGGTAGAGAGCTTCCTCGACAAAGGCATTCAAGGTTATCGTGAACGTGAAGACCAAGCTTTCTGATTGTCTGCGCCCGCTGATGCTGGGCGCGCTGTTCCTGGGTACTGCGGCTAACGCCGCAGTTCAATCCATCGACAAAGTGGTAGCGATCGTCGACAACGACGTGGTCATGCAGAGCCAACTGGACCAACGTGTCCACGAAGTTCAGCAGACCATCGCCAAGCGTGGCGGTGGCCTGCCACCTCCTGGCGTACTGGATCAACAGGTGCTCGAGCGCCTGATCGTCGAAAACCTGCAACTGCAGATCGGCGAACGCTCTGGCATCCGCATCACTGACGAAGAGCTGAACCAGGCGGTCGGCACCATTGCTCAGCGCAACAACATGACTGTTGAGCAGTTCCGCTCCGCCCTGGCTCGCGACGGTCTGAACTATGACGACGCCCGTGAGCAGATCAAGCGCGAGATGGTCATCAGCCGTGTGCGTCAGCGTCGCGTGGCAGAACGCATTCAGGTTTCCGAACAGGAAGTGAAAAACTTCCTCGCCTCCGACCTGGGCAAAATGCAACTGTCCGAAGAACTGCACCTGGCCAACATCCTGATCCCGACGCCGGAAAGCGCCAACTCTGAAGCCATTCAAAGTGCAGCCCGTCAGGCCATGGAGGTTTACCAGCAGCTCAAGCAAGGCGCTGACTTCGGCCAGATGGCCGTTGCCAAATCCGGCAGCGACAACGCGCTGGAAGGCGGCGACATGGGCTGGCGTAAAGCCGCGCAACTGCCACCGCCGTTCGACCGCGAGTTGAGCAGCATGGCCGTCGGCGACATCACTCAACCTGCCCGCACACCGGGTGGCTTCATCATCCTCAAGCTGCTGGCAAAACGCGGTGGCGAAGCGCAGATGCGCGATGAAGTGCATGTACGTCACATTCTGGTCAAGCCGAGCCCGATTCGCGATGAAGCGAAGACCAAGGCGCTGGTTCAATCCTTGTACGAGCGCATTCTGGCCGGCGAAGATTTCGCCACTCTGGCCAAAAGTTACTCCGAAGACCCAGGCTCGGCGCTTAACGGCGGCGACCTGAACTGGATCGACCCGAACGCACTGGTTCCGGAATTCCGCGAAGTGATGGCCAAGACCCCACAAGGTCAGCTGTCCAAGCCGTTCCAGACCCAATATGGCTGGCACGTTCTCGAAGTCCTTGGCCGTCGCGCCACCGACAGCACTGAACAGGCCCGTGAGCAGCAAGCCATGACCGTACTGCGTAACCGCAAATACGACGAAGAGCTGCAAACCTGGCTGCGTCAGATCCGTGACGAAGCGTACGTAGAGATCAAACTCCCTGGTGCAGACCAGGCAGCGCAGTGAAACCCCAGCGTTTCGCGCTGACACCCGGCGAACCAGCCGGCATCGGTCCCGACCTGTGCCTGCTGCTCGCCTCGCAAGCCCAGCCACATCCCCTGATTGCCATCACCAGCCGCGACTTGCTCCTTGAGCGGGCCGCGCAGCTGGGGCTGGCTGTCACTTTGCTGGATGTTGCGCCTGATCACTGGCCGGACGCTCCGGCGCCCGCCAACAGCCTGTATGTCTGGGATACGCCGCTCAGCGCCCCCGTGGTTGCCGGGCAACTGGACAAGGCCAACGCTGCGTTCGTCCTCGAAACCCTGACCCGCGCCGGCAACGGTTGCCTCAACGGCGACTTCGCCGGGATGATCACCGCCCCTGTGCACAAGGGCGTGATCAACGAGTCAGGCATCGCCTTTTCCGGGCACACGGAATTCCTCGCCGACCTGACTCATACCGCACAAGTGGTGATGATGCTCGCCACGCGTGGTTTGCGCGTGGCACTGGTCACCACTCACCTGCCCCTGCGCGAGATTGCCGACGCGATCACACCAGAACGGCTGGAGCGCGTGACGCGGATTCTGTACAGCGACCTGCAACACAAATTCGGCATCGCCCAGCCACGCATCCTGGTCTGCGGGCTCAACCCGCACGCCGGTGAAGGCGGCCACCTGGGCCATGAAGAAATCGACATCATTGAACCGACATTAGAGCGCCTGCGCGGCGAGGGCATGGACCTTCGTGGCCCGCTGCCTGCCGACACTCTGTTTACCCCCAAATATCTGGAGCACTGCGACGCAGTGCTGGCGATGTACCACGACCAGGGCCTGCCTGTGCTCAAGTACAAAGGCTTCGGCGCTGCCGTCAACGTGACCCTGGGTCTGCCGATCATCCGCACGTCGGTCGACCACGGCACCGCCCTGGATCTGGCCGGCAGCGGCAAGATCGACACCGGCAGCCTGCAAGTCGCCCTGGAAACCGCCTACCAGATGGCCGAGACCCGTTTATGACCGAGCAATACCAACACAAGGCGCGCAAACGCTTTGGCCAGAACTTCCTGCACGATGCCGGCGTTATTGACCGCATCCTGCGCTCCATCAGCGCCAAGTCTGAAGATCGCCTGCTGGAAATCGGCCCGGGCCAAGGCGCATTGACCGCCGGCCTGCTCAGTTCCGGCGCGCAACTCGACGTGGTGGAACTGGACAAGGACCTGATCCCGATCCTCAACCAGCAGTTTGCCGGCAAGAGCAATTTCAACCTGCATCAGGGCGATGCGCTGAAGTTCGACTTCAACACGCTCAATGCGGCGCCGAACAGCCTGCGAGTGGTCGGCAACCTGCCGTACAACATTTCCACGCCGCTGATTTTTCACCTGCTGAACAACGCTGGCATCATTCGCGACATGCACTTCATGCTGCAGAAAGAAGTGGTCGAGCGTCTGGCCGCAGGCCCGGGTGGCGGTGACTGGGGTCGCCTGTCGATCATGGTTCAGTACCACTGCCGTGTAGAGCACCTGTTCAACGTTGGCCCGGGCGCGTTCAATCCTCCGCCGAAAGTCGACTCGGCGATCGTCCGTCTGGTGCCTCACGCCGTACTGCCGCACCCGGCCAAGGATCACAAGCTGCTGGAGCGCGTGGTGCGCGAAGCGTTCAACCAACGCCGCAAAACCTTGCGCAACACCCTCAAGCAATTGCTCAGCAACGCTGAAATCGAAGCCGCCGGCGTCGATGGCAGCCTGCGTCCGGAGCAACTGGATCTGGCCGCGTTCGTACGCCTCGCCGACCAGCTCGCCATTCAGGTTCCGGCCTCCCCCGCCGCTGACTGATAAACGATGAACGCTATCGGGCAGGACGCCACTCTGGTTTACTGCCCGATACTTGCCTAGACTGACTCCCCATCAGCTACGCCCCGCGTTCCGCTTCGTTTAAGGCCTCTTGCATGTCCGATTCCCGTTACCAGGTCGATGTCAGCGTCGTTACCCGCTATCTGGCAGACCAATCGCAACCCGAGCACGACCGCTTCGCCTTCGCCTACACCATCACCGTGCAGAACAATGGCGAGCAACCCGCACGCCTGATGTCGCGGCATTGGGTAATCACCGACGGTGACGGCCATGTCGAAGAAGTGCGCGGTGCAGGCGTGGTCGGTCAGCAACCGTTGATTGATGCCGGCCAGAGCCACACTTACAGCAGCGGCACAGTGATGACCACCAAGGTCGGCACCATGCAGGGCACCTACGAAATGGTTGCCGACGATGGCAAACATTTCGACGCCATCATCAAACCTTTCCGTCTGGCGGTGCCCGGAGCCTTGCACTGATGACGACGTATGCCGTCGGCGACCTGCAAGGCTGCCTCGAACCGCTCAAGTGCCTGCTCAAGCAAGTGGCATTCGACCCGACACTCGATCGTCTGTGGCTGGTCGGCGATCTGGTCAACCGTGGCCCGCAATCGCTGGAAACCCTGCGCTTTCTATATGGCATGCGCGAGTCGCTGGTCTGCGTTCTGGGCAATCACGACCTGCACCTGCTGGCTGCGGCTAGAAACATCGAGCGCCTGAAGAAGTCCGATACCCTGCGCGAGATTCTCGAAGCGCCGGACAGCGCCGAACTGCTGGAGTGGGTGCGGCAACAAAAGCTCATGCACTACGACGAGCAGCGCGATGTCGCCATGGTCCACGCTGGCATTCCACCCCAGTGGTCGCTGCGCCGGGCCTTGAAGTGCGCAGACGAAGTCGAGACCGCCCTGCGTGACGACAACATGTTGCCTGCCTACCTCGACGGCATGTACGGCAACGAGCCGGCGAAGTGGGACAACGACCTCAAGGGCGTAGCCCGTCTGCGCGTCATCACCAACTATTTCACGCGGATGCGCTTCTGCACCGCCGAAGGCAAGCTCGACCTCAAGAGCAAGGAAGGCCTCGACACCGCCCCGCCCGGCTACAAACCGTGGTTCCAGCACCGGGACCGCAAGACCAAAGGCTTGCGCATCATCTTCGGCCACTGGGCGGCACTCGAGGGCAATATCCATGAACCGGGTATTTCGGCGCTGGATACCGGTTGTGTCTGGGGCGGCAGCCTGACCCTGATGAACGTCGACAGCGGTGAACGCCTGTCGTGCAAATGCGATGAACATGGCGGCCTCGCCCCGACCGTCGCACCACTTATCTCCGAAACTTCGCCAGTCAGCGTCCCGCGTTAGACTGCGCTTTCAGCCGAGCAACAGGAACCCGCCATGAGCGAATTCAAACGAATCCCCCCGGAACAGGCCCAGGCCCTGCGTGAACAAGGTGCTGTCGTGGTCGACGTGCGCGACCCGGCGACTTTTGCCGCCCTGCACATCAGCGGCTCGAAGCATCTGGACAATCATTCGCTGCACGCCTTTATTCAAGGCGCCGACCTTGATGCACCGACCGTGGTCGTCTGCTATCACGGCAATTCCAGCCAGGGCGCAGCGGCGTACCTGATCAGCCAAGGCTTCTCCGACGTCTACAGCATGGACGGTGGCTTTGAGTTGTGGCGTACGACGTTTCCTGCGGAAACTGCCCAAGGCACCGCCGAATAATTTTTTTGCAACGCGCAGGCCCCGGCTGCCGTGGGCCTGCGCGGGCAGACGAACGGTCTTGCCACACATAATTACGTATCTCGCCTTTACCTCCCGAATTCCCAACTATCCTTAAGCCCAGGCCATCCAAAACAGGGGAGAGCCGGTACACCGGCGCACGGGTCATCGGGAGTGACTTTCACGATTGTCGATCGTGAAAGTGTTCTGGGGGGTAAACAATCGGCTGCTACTGCGGCTGCTTGCCAGCATCGACTGAGTGATCCGGCGTCGGCTCCACGTATCGAGCGAGGTGACGTCATGAGTATCTTTAGCCACTTCCAACAACGCTTCGAGTCCACACGCCAGGAAGAACTCTCGCTGCAAGAGTACCTGGAGCTGTGCAAGAAAGACCGTAGCGCCTACGTTTCCGCTGCCGAGCGTCTATTGCTGGCCATCGGCGAACCGGAACTGCTCGACACCTCGACCAATTCGAGGCTGTCACGCATCTTCTCCAACAAGGTGATCCGCCGCTATCCGGCCTTTGAAGACTTCCACGGGATGGAAGAATGCATCGACCAGATCGTCTCGTATTTCCGCCATGCCGCCCAAGGCCTGGAAGAGAAGAAACAAATCCTCTATCTGCTCGGCCCTGTCGGCGGTGGTAAATCGTCGCTGGCCGAGAAGCTGAAACAACTGATTGAAAAAGTGCCCTTCTATGCGATCAAGGGCTCGCCGGTATTCGAATCGCCACTGGGTCTGTTCAACGCCACCGAAGATGGCGCGATCCTCGAGGAAGACTTCGGCATTCCACGGCGCTACCTGAACACCATCATGTCGCCATGGGCCACCAAACGCCTGGCCGAGTTCGGCGGCGATATCAGCCAGTTCCGCGTGGTCAAGCTGTACCCGTCGATCCTCAACCAGATCGCCGTGGCCAAAACCGAACCGGGTGACGAGAACAACCAGGACATCTCGGCCCTGGTCGGTAAGGTCGACATCCGCAAACTCGAGGAATACCCACAGAACGACGCCGACGCCTACAGCTACTCCGGTGCGCTGTGCCGGGCCAACCAGGGCCTGATGGAATTCGTCGAAATGTTCAAGGCACCGATCAAGGTGCTGCATCCGTTGCTGACCGCGACCCAGGAAGGCAACTACAACAGTACCGAAGGTCTCGGCGCGATTCCGTTCACCGGGATCCTGCTTGCCCACTCCAACGAATCGGAATGGCACACCTTCCGCAACAACAAGAATAACGAAGCGTTCATCGACCGGATCTACATCGTCAAAGTGCCGTACTGCCTGCGCGTCAGTGACGAGGTGAAGATCTACGACAAATTGCTGTTCAACAGTTCTTTGGCCAAAGCGCATTGCGCGCCCGACACCTTGAAGATGCTGGCCCAGTTCACCGTCCTGTCACGCCTCAAGGAACCGGAAAACTCCAACATCTATTCGAAAATGCGCGTCTACGACGGCGAAAACCTCAAAGACACCGATCCGAAGGCCAAGTCGATTCAGGAATACCGCGACTCAGCCGGTGTCGATGAAGGCATGAACGGTCTGTCGACCCGCTTCGCCTTCAAGATTCTCTCCAAGGTGTTCAACTTCGATCCGCATGAAATCGCCGCCAACCCGGTGCACCTGCTCTACGTACTTGAGCAACAGATCGAACAGGAACAATTCCAGGCCGAAACCCGCGAGCGCTATCTGCGCTATCTGAAGGAATACCTGGCACCGCGTTATATCGAATTCATCGGCAAGGAGATCCAGACCGCCTACCTCGAGTCTTACAGCGAGTACGGCCAGAACATCTTCGACCGCTACGTGCTCTACGCGGACTTCTGGATTCAGGATCAGGAATACCGCGATCCGGAAACCGGCGAGATCCTCAACCGCGTCGCCCTGAACGAAGAACTCGAGAAAATCGAAAAACCGGCCGGCATCAGCAATCCGAAGGATTTCCGCAATGAAATCGTCAACTTCGTCCTGCGCGCGCGGGCCAACAACAACGGCAAGAATCCGACCTGGCTCAGCTACGAAAAACTGCGGGTGGTCATCGAGAAGAAAATGTTCTCGAACACCGAAGATCTGCTGCCAGTCATCAGCTTCAATGCCAAGGCCAGCAAAGAGGATCAGCAAAAGCACAACGACTTCGTCACTCGAATGGTCGAACGCGGCTACACCGACAAACAGGTACGGCTTCTTTCCGAATGGTACCTGCGGGTACGGAAGTCGCAGTGAAGCAGCTGCAAGCTTCTAGCTACAAGCTGCAAGAACAAAGCGCGTAACCCACTGATGCCCGGGAACCTGCTTTTACTTGCAGCTTGAAGCTCACAACTTGAAGCTGCCCGGAGGGCTTCCTATGAGTTATGTGATCGACCGACGTCTCAATGGCAAGAACAAGAGCACGGTAAACCGCCAGCGTTTCCTGCGGCGCTACCGTGACCACATCAAGAAGGCCGTCGAAGAGGCGGTCAGCCGGCGTTCCATTACCGATATGGAACACGGCGAACAGATCAGCATTCCCGGTCGCGATATCGACGAACCGGTGCTTCACCACGGCCGTGGCGGTAAGCAGACCGTGGTTCATCCCGGCAACAAGGAATTCACCGCTGGCGAACATATCGCCCGCCCGCCGGGAGGTGGCGGCGGACGCGGCCCGGGCAAGGCCGGCAATTCCGGCGAGGGCATGGACGAGTTTGTCTTCCAGATCACCCAGGAAGAATTTCTCGAATTCATGTTCGAAGACCTTGAGCTGCCGAACCTGGTCAAGCGCAACCTCAGCGGTACCGACACCTTTAAAACCGTGCGCGCCGGGATCAGCAACGAGGGCAACCCGTCACGCATCAACATCATTCGCACCTTGCGCTCGGCGCACGCACGGCGTATCGCTCTGTCCGGCAGCAGCCGGGCGAAACTGCGCGAAGTCAAAGAAGAACTTGAACGGCTGAGACGCGAAGAGCCGGACAACTTCGGCGATATTCAGGAACTCGAGGCGGAAATCGAAAAACTCAGCGCGCGCATTCATCGCGTACCGTTTCTCGATACATTCGACTTGAAGTACAACCTGCTGATCAAACAGCCCAACCCCAGCTCTAAAGCGGTGATGTTCTGCCTGATGGACGTCTCCGGCTCCATGACCCAGGCGACCAAGGACATTGCCAAACGCTTTTTCATCCTCTTGTACCTGTTCCTGAAACGAAACTACGACAAGATCGACGTGGTGTTCATCCGCCACCACACCAGTGCCCGGGAAGTCGATGAAGAAGAGTTTTTCTACTCGCGGGAAACCGGCGGCACCATCGTTTCCAGTGCCCTGAAGCTGATGCAAGAGATCATGGCCGAGCGCTATCCGAGCAATGAATGGAACATCTACGCGGCTCAGGCTTCCGATGGCGACAACTGGAACGATGATTCGCCGATCTGCCGTGACATTCTGATCAACCAGATCATGCCGTTTGTGCAGTACTACACTTACGTGGAGATCACCCCGCGCGAACATCAGGCCTTGTGGTACGAGTACGAACGCATCGCCGAAGCCTTTTCTGACACTTTTGCCCAACAACAACTGGTCTCGGCCGGGGATATCTATCCGGTCTTCCGTGAACTCTTCCAGCGCAGGTTAGTGACATGACCGCCAAAGAGCAGAAGCGCCAACCCATTTCCACCGGCTCCGAATGGACGTTCGAGCTGATCCAGACCTACGACCGCGAAATTGCCCGGATCGCGGCCCGCTATGCGCTGGATACCTACCCCAACCAGATCGAAGTGATCACCGCCGAGCAGATGATGGACGCGTACGCCTCGGTGGGCATGCCGCTGGGCTATCACCACTGGTCTTACGGTAAACATTTTCTCAGCACCGAAAAATCCTACAGCCGTGGGCAGATGGGCCTGGCCTACGAAATCGTGATCAACTCCGATCCGTGCATTGCCTATCTGATGGAGGAAAACACCATCTGCATGCAGGCGCTGGTGGTGGCGCACGCGTGCTACGGCCACAACAGCTTCTTCAAGGGCAACTACCTGTTTCGCACCTGGACCGACGCGAGTTCGATCATCGATTACCTGGTGTTCGCCAAGCAGTACATCATGCAGTGCGAAGAGCGCCATGGCATCGATGCGGTGGAAGACCTGCTCGACTCCTGCCATGCGTTGATGAACTACGGCGTCGATCGCTACAAACGTCCGTATCCAATTTCCGCCGAAGAGGAGCGCCGGCGGCAGAAAGATCGCGAAGAACACCTGCAGAAACAGATCAACGATCTGTGGCGCACCATTCCCAAAGGCGCAGACAAGTACAGCGACAGGGACAACGCGCGTTTCCCGGCCGAGCCGCAGGAAAACATCCTGTATTTCATCGAGAAACATGCGCCGTTGCTGGAGCCGTGGCAGCGTGAAATCGTGCGGATCGTGCGCAAGATCGCTCAGTATTTCTATCCACAACGTCAGACCCAGGTGATGAACGAAGGCTGGGCGACGTTCTGGCACTACACGCTGATGAACGACCTCTACGATGAAGGGCTGGTCACCGATGGCTTCATGATGGAGTTCCTGACGTCGCACACCAGCGTGGTGTTTCAACCGGGTTTCGACAGCCCCTACTACAACGGGATCAACCCCTACGCGCTGGGCTTCGCGATGTATCGGGACATCCGGCGCATGTGTGAAGAACCTACCGAAGAAGATCGTCACTGGTTCCCGGAAATTGCCGGGAGCGACTGGCTGTCGACCATCAAATTCGCCATGAGCAGCTTCAAGGATGAGAGTTTCATCCTGCAGTATCTGTCGCCAAAGGTGATCCGTGACCTGAAACTGTTCAGCATCATGGATGACGATCAGAAGGACGACTTGTTGGTACCTGCGATTCATGACGAACCCGGCTACCGGATCATTCGCGAAACCCTTGCTGCGCAGTACAACCTCGGCAATCGTGAGCCGAACGTGCAGATCTACAGCATCGATCGACGCGGTGATCGCTCACTGACCTTGCGTCACCAACAGCACGACCGCAAACCATTGGGCGACTCCACCGAAGAAGTGCTCAAACACTTGCATCGCCTGTGGGGCTTCGACATTCATCTGGAAACCCTGCAAGGCGACCAGATCATGAAAACCCATCACGTTCCGCCACGCAGCGAACACAGCGAAGGGGATTACGGTCGACTGGATCTGGCCGTCATTCATCTTTGATCCGCTTCCGGCCTCCGAAAGTCCGACGCAAGGGTTATCCTGTCGGGCTAACGGAGGTTTTTTATGCAGATTTTCAAGGTTGGCGGCGCAGTACGTGATCGCTTGCTGGGCAAACCGGTTACTGACATCGATTGGGTGGTGGTCGGCGCTACCACGGAAGAAATGCTCGCCCAGGGATACCGCCCGGTCGGCGCAGATTTTCCGGTGTTTCTTCACCCAAAAAGCGGCGAGGAATATGCCCTCGCCCGCACTGAACGCAAGAGCGGGCGTGGCTATGGCGGCTTCACCTTTCACGCCAGCCCTGAAGTGACGCTCGAAGAAGACCTGATTCGCCGTGACCTGACCATCAATGCCATGGCCGAGGACGATCAGCACAATCTGACTGATCCGTACCATGGCCAGCGCGATCTTCAAGCCCGAATTCTGCGCCATGTATCTCCGGCGTTCGCCGAGGATCCCCTCCGTGTCTTGCGCGTAGCCCGATTCGCTGCGCGTTATGCCGGACTCGGTTTCACCGTGGCACCCGAAACGCTCGAACTGATGCGACAGCTCAGCGAATCCGGAGAACTGGAGGCGCTGACCGCCGAACGCAGCTGGAAAGAAATCTCCCGTGCACTGTTGGAAGAACAGCCGCAGGTGTTCATTCAGGTGCTTCGCGACTGTGGCGCGTTGAGGGTATTGATGCCGGAAGTCGACGCACTTTTTGGTGTGCCACAGCCGGAAGCGCATCACCCGGAAATCGATACCGGCCTGCACACGCTGAGCGTTTTGGAGCAATCGGCGCTGCACAAACAACCGCTGACGGTTCGTTGGGCTTGCCTCTTGCACGACCTTGGCAAAGGCTTGACCCCGGAAGATCAATGGCCACGACATATCGCCCATGAGCACACGGGGTTGAAGCTGATCAAAGCGGTCAACGAGCGCTTCAAGGCGCCGAAGGATTGCCAGGAATTGGCGTTGCTGGTTGGCAAGTACCACACCCACGGGCACCGCGCCCTGGAGCTGAAGGCTTCGACGTTACTGGAGTTGTTGCAGAGTTTTGACGTGTATCGCCGGCCGCAGCGCTTTGAAGAATTTATCGCCGCATGCGAAATGGACGCCCGAGGCCGTAAAGGGCTGGAGCAGAGAAGTTACCCACAGGCGGATTACTTGCGCGGTGCGGCAAAGGCAGCGCGGGAAGTTGCGGTGCAACCGTTGCTGGAGAAGGGATTCAAAGGGCCGGAACTGGGCGAAGCGCTCAAGCGTGAACGGCTAAAAGCGCTGAAAGCCTACAAAGAGAACGCTTGAAGCAAGATCAAAAAATCGCAGCCTGCGGCAGCTCCTACACGGGATTATGTTTCTCCTGTAGGAGCTGCCGCAGGCTGCGATCTTTTGCTTTAAAGGTTCTCAGGCGTGAGTTGCTCACCCCGCCATTCGAACGCCACCGGCGCCAGCACCTGATCAATCTGCGCCTCAGCCCACAACGTCGCGAAGCTTTTTCCCACACCGGGATGCACGCGATCCGGTGCAATCAGCGACAACGGCCACAGCACAAACGCGTTTTTCAGAATCTCGGCCCGCGGCAAAACCAGACCGTCGAAATTCCCCACCAGATCGCCATACAGCAGCACGTCGATATCCAGCGGCAACCCCTTGCGATCCGGCGCGTAACGGCCATTATCCGCCTCGATGAATTTCAAGCGTCGGTCCAGCTCCATCAACGGCAGATCGGTATACGCCGACACCACGAAGTTGAAGAACGGCCCGCTCTTGATTCCCACAGGTGCGCTCTCGAACACCGCCGAACAGCGGATATCCACCAGAAACGTCGCCAAAGCATCGAGCCCGGCGCGCAAATGGGTTTCGCGCTCGATATTGCTACCGAGCCCGAGGTAGACCTGAGTCAGCGACATCCGCGCTCGATCTCCACACCCACGCCACCTTTGGCAGCCGGTACGGCGCCTGGCTTGGTCAACTTCAGGCGAACCCAAGTAATCTTGAATTCATTCATCAGCACCTCGACAAGGCGCTCGGCGAACGTTTCGACCAGCTGGAACTGCGCCTGCTCGGCAAACGCCTGAATTCGGCTGGACACGCTGGCGTAGTCAAGCGCCAGGGTCAGGTCATCACCGGCGGCGGCCGGGCGATTGTCCCAAGCGAAGCTCAGATCAAGTCGCAGGCACTGTCGGATGCCGCGCTCCCAGTCGTAGGCACCGATCACGGTGTCGACTTCCAGGCCCTCGATAAACACTCTGTCCAAGCACTTCTCTCCGCTGCACGACAAGGGCGCAATGCGCCGTTAGAATCAGGGCGTCCTCGCCCGGAATAGTTAGCATGTTTTGGTTACTGGCGACTTTCGCCTACCTGCTCGGCTCGCTGTCCTTCGCCATTTTGCTCAGCCGCCTGACCGGAAATCCGGATCCGCGAATGAGTGGCTCGGGCAATGCCGGTGCCACCAACATGCTGCGCCTGGCCGGCCGCAAACTCGCGATCCTGACCCTGCTGGGTGATTTGTGCAAAGGCCTGGTGCCGGTGCTGATCGCCTCGGCTGCAGGCCTTTCGCTGCAGGATCAGGCATGGATCGGCGTGTGCGCCGTGATCGGTCACCTGTTCCCGCTGTACTTTCGCTTTCGTGGCGGCAAGGGCGTCGCCACCGCCGCCGGCATGCTGCTCGGCCTGTATCCCCCCGCCGCGCTGCTGGCAGTATGCACCTGGTTGCTGACGTTTTACCTGACCCGCACCAGTTCGCTCGCAGCGCTGATCGCCACGCCTTTGACCCTGCCGTTGTTGGCCTGGCAGGAGCCGGAGGCGTTGTTGCCGATGAGCGCATTGACCTTGCTGATCGTCTGGCGCCACCGCGGCAATTTACGCGACCTGTTTGCCGGGCGCGAACGGCATTTTTAAATGGCGCCCGTGAGCGCCTCTCATCACAGCGGCGACAATTGCTCCATCGGCCAGCGCGCCTGCACGCTGATCGCCAGACTTTCCTGCTGACCGGCCTGCAAGCGCTGGCAACCGGCGAACGCGATCATTGCGCCATTGTCGGTGCAGAACTCCGGGCGGGCGTAAAACACATCGCCCTTCATGTCGCCGAGCATCTTCTCCAGCGAAACACGCAAGGCCTTGTTGGCACTGACGCCGCCAGCGATCACCAGACGCTTCATGCCCGCCTGTTTCAGGGCTCGCTTGCACTTGATGGTCAAAGTCTCCACCACGGCCTGCTGGAACGCCAGCGCGATGTCGCAACGGGCTTGCTCGTTGTCGTCTCCGGCGCTGACGCACTGCTGCCAGGCGTTGAGTGCAGAGGTTTTCAGGCCACTGAAGCTGAATTGCAGACCCGGGCGATCACACATCGGACGCGGAAAGGTGAAACGTCCGGCGACGCCCTTCTCCGCCAACTTGGCGATTTCCGGTCCGCCCGGATAATTGAGGCCCATCATCTTTGCAGTCTTGTCGAACGCTTCGCCAGCGGCATCGTCGAGCGTCTCGCCAAGCAGGCTGTATTGACCGATGCCATCGACCTGAACCAGTTGCGTGTGACCTCCGGAGACCAACAAAGCGACGAACGGGAACTCCGGCGGTTTTGGCTCCAGCATCGGCGCCAGCAAATGCCCTTCCATGTGGTGCACTCCGAGTGCCGGAATGCCCCAGGCAAAGGCCAGCGCCTGAGCGCAGGAAGCACCGACCAGCAACGCGCCAACCAGCCCGGGACCCGCGGTATAGGCGATCGCATCGATCTCGGTCGGCACACAGTCAGCCTCGGCCAACACCTGACGAATCAAGGGCAGCATGCGTTTGACGTGGTCACGCGAGGCGAGCTCCGGCACCACGCCGCCATAGGCGCGGTGCAGGTCGATCTGGCTGAACAATGCATCGGCCAGCAAGCCGCGTTCACTGTCATATAATGCGACGCCGGTTTCGTCGCAGGAGGTTTCTAATCCCAGTACTAGCATGGGTTTGCGCCTTGTTTAGGCTGAATTCGAAGGCGCGCATAATAGTCGCCGCGTGATGCCCCGACCAGCGGTTTTCGATCAGAGGCTTTGCATTCCGAGCGATGAGGGGTTAACATCCGCAACCCTTAAAAACCGACGTCTTCAAGTGCTCTTTTGCCGCGAGGATGTTGACCCCGGTAATGAATGAAGGTAGCTCTGGATGCCAGCCGTCAAAGTTAAAGAGAACGAACCCTTCGACGTAGCTCTGCGTCGTTTCAAGCGCTCCTGCGAAAAAGCCGGTGTACTGGCTGAAGTTCGTAGCCGCGAATTTTACGAGAAGCCAACTTCTGAGCGTAAGCGCAAAGCAGCAGCCGCTGTTAAGCGTCACGCCAAGAAAGTTCAGCGCGAACAGCGCCGCGCCGTTCGTCTGTACTAATACACAGACGTTCGTAGCAAGCTTCTTGCCTAAGCCCGGCTCTCAGCCGGGCTAATGGCATTTGCGTAAAACGCTTGATGCTTCACCGTCGAAGCCGCGCACGCGACCGAGACAAATCTGCTTCACGCGTCAGACCTGGCTCTTTTGCCAGCGGTGCACGTCTTTTCTGACGAGCCTTTCAAGGCTACTGACGAGCACACCCACTGATTCCTCTCACGACGATCAGCCCAAGGCACCTGCATGCGTGCCCGCTTTATTGAGCTATCCGAGGCCCTTAACCGGCCGTCAGCGGATTCAGCGCAACACTTTCAAATAGTCGAAGGCTGATGAGTACTAACGTCAGTGGATTTTCGGCAGATACAATTCCCGACAGCGATTACGCAGACGACACCGGTCGAGCCGCATATTTTGCGCGCTTCAAACAATGACCCGCGTCCGCCAGCCTTACGCATCGGACTTTTTACAGCGCAGACGACGAGAACGCCATGGCCGGGCTGATTCCCCAGAGCTTCATTGACGACCTGCTGAACCGCACCGACATTGTCGACGTGGTCAGTTCGCGCGTGCAATTGAAGAAGGCCGGCAAGAACTACACCGCCTGTTGCCCGTTCCACAAAGAGAAAACCCCGTCTTTCAGCGTCAGCCCCGACAAGCAGTTCTACTATTGCTTCGGCTGCGGTGCCGGCGGTAACGCCCTCGGCTTTCTCATGGATCACGACAACCTGGATTTCCCCCAGGCCGTTGAAGATCTGGCGAAAGCCGCCGGCATGGAAATCCCCCGCGAAGAAAGCGGTCGCCCGCACAAACCGCGCCAGCCGACCGATTCGCCGTTGTATCCGCTGCTCAGCGCTGCCGCCGATTTTTATCGTCAGGCGCTCAAGAGCCATCCTTCGCGCAAAGCCGCAGTGGATTACCTCAAGGGCCGCGGACTGACTGGCGAGATCGCCCGGGATTTCGGGCTCGGCTTTGCGCCGCCCGGCTGGGACAACCTGTTCAAGCACTTGAGCAGCGACACCCTGCAGCAGAAGGCCATGATCGACGCCGGCCTGCTGATCGAGAACGCTGAAACCGGCAAACGCTATGACCGCTTCCGCGATCGCGTGATGTTCCCGATCCGCGATACCCGTGGGCGCATCATCGCTTTCGGCGGCCGCGTACTCGGCGACGACAAGCCGAAATACCTGAACTCACCGGAAACCCCGGTTTTTCATAAAGGCCAGGAACTCTACGGCCTCTATGAAGCACGCAAGAACAACCGCAACCTCGACGAAATCATCGTCGTCGAAGGCTATATGGACGTCATTGCTCTCGCCCAGCAGGGGTTGAAAAATGCCGTCGCGACGCTGGGCACTGCGACCAGCGAAGAACACTTGAAGCGCCTGTTCCGGGTAGTGCCGAACGTACTCTTCTGCTTCGACGGTGACCAAGCCGGCCGCAACGCTGCGTGGCGAGCCCTGGAAGCAACGCTATCGAGCCTGCAAGACGGGCGCCGGGCGCGATTCCTGTTTCTGCCCGAAGGCGAAGACCCGGACACCCTGGTGCGCGCCGAAGGCACTGACGCGTTCAAAGCACGGATCAATCAGCATGCTCAACCGCTGGCGGACTATTTTTTCCAGCAACTGACTGAAGAAGCCGATCCGCGTTCGCTCGAAGGCAAGGCCCATATGGCCACCCTTGCCGCACCGTTGATCGACAAAGTGCCGGGCGCCAACCTGCGCATCCTGATGCGTCAACGCCTGAGCGAAATTACCGGCCTGAGCAGTGAAACCGTCAGCCAACTCGCACAAAGTGCGCCGCAGGAAGCGCCGCCCGCCTACGATCCGGGCATCGATTACGACGCAATGCCGGACTACAGCGACTACCATCAGCCGCAGGCACAGGACATGTATGTGCCGCAGCAGGAGTGGACGCCGAAGAAACCCGGCGCTGGCGGCAAAAAGTGGGACAAGAAGCCCTGGGACAAAAACGGCAAGCGTGGCGGTGATCGCGATCAGCAACGCCCGCGCACGCCGATTGGCGTCGAGTCGCCGACCCTGACCGCCCTGCGCACACTGCTCCATCACCCGCAATTGGCCGAGCGCGTCGAAGATGCCGGGCACATAGCGGACGAGAATCAGACCAACGCCCAGTTACTTGTGGCGCTGCTCGAAGCTGTACAGAAGAATCCCAAGCTAAACTCATTTCAGTTGATCGCGCGATGGCACGGCACTGAACAGGGACGCTTGCTCAAGGCACTGGCAGAAAAGGAATGGCTGATTGACGGAGATAACCTTGAACAACAGTTTTTCGACACCATTACTAGCTTGTCAGCCCGCCAACGCGAGCGAAATCTGGAACAGTTGCTCAGGAAAGCGCGTCAAAGCGAACTGAGCGTTGAAGAGAAAAATCAACTGCGCGACCTTTTAAGTCGCAATGTTTCCGCATCAAACCCGACCTCAACTGGCGCGTGAGGTCATAGCTCAGGTATAATCCTCGGCTTGTTTTTTGCCCGCCAAGACCTTCAGTGGATAGGGTGTTATGTCCGGAAAAGCGCAACAGCAGTCTCGTATTATTGAGTTGATCAAACTGGGTCGTGAGCAGAAGTATCTGACTTACGCCGAGGTCAACGACCACCTGCCCGAGGATATTTCAGATCCAGAGCAGGTGGAAGACATCATCCGCATGATTAACGACATGGGGATCCCCGTACACGAGAGTGCTCCGGATGCGGACGCCCTTATGTTGGCCGACGCCGATACCGACGAGGCCGCTGCGGAAGAAGCAGCGGCTGCGTTGGCCGCGGTGGAGACCGATATCGGTCGCACCACTGACCCAGTGCGCATGTACATGCGTGAAATGGGTACGGTCGAGCTTCTGACTCGTGAAGGCGAAATCGAAATCGCCAAGCGTATCGAAGAGGGCATCCGTGAAGTGATGAGCGCAATCGCGCACTTCCCTGGCACGGTTGACCACATTCTCTCCGAGTACACTCGCGTCACCACCGAAGGTGGTCGCCTGTCCGACGTCCTGAGCGGTTATATCGACCCGGACGACGGCATTGCGCCGCCTGCCGAGGTGCCGCCACCGGTCGAAGCGAAAGCGGCGAAGGCCGACGACGAAACCGATGACGATGAAGCCGAATCTTCCGATGACGAAGAAGAAGCCGAAAGCGGTCCGGATCCGGTCATCGCTGCCCAGCGCTTTGGCGCCGTGGCTGACCAGATGGAAATCACCCGCAAGGCGCTGAAAAAGCACGGTCGCAACAACAAGGCAGCGATTGCCGAGTTGCTGGCACTGGCCGAGCTGTTCATGCCGATCAAACTGGTACCGAAGCAATTCGAAGGCCTGGTCGAGCGTGTTCGTGGTGCCCTGGATCGTCTGCGTCAGCAAGAGCGCGCGATCATGCAACTGTGCGTACGTGATGCACGTATGCCACGCGCTGATTTCCTGCGTCAGTTCCCCGGCAACGAAGTCGACGAAAGCTGGTCCGACGCCCTGGCCAAAGGCAAGAGCAAGTACGCCGAAGCCATAGGTCGCGTGCAGCCGGATATCATTCGTTGCCAGCAGAAACTGATCGCGCTGGAAACCGAAACCGGTCTGACCATCGCAGAAATCAAGGACATCAACCGTCGCATGTCGATTGGTGAGGCCAAGGCCCGCCGCGCGAAGAAAGAGATGGTTGAAGCCAACCTGCGTCTGGTGATCTCGATCGCCAAGAAGTACACCAACCGCGGCCTGCAATTCCTCGATCTGATCCAGGAAGGCAACATCGGTCTGATGAAAGCGGTGGACAAGTTCGAATACCGTCGTGGTTACAAGTTCTCGACTTATGCCACCTGGTGGATCCGTCAGGCGATCACTCGCTCGATCGCCGACCAGGCCCGCACCATCCGTATTCCGGTGCACATGATCGAGACGATCAACAAGCTCAACCGCATTTCCCGGCAGATGTTGCAGGAAATGGGTCGCGAACCGACCCCGGAAGAGCTGGGCGAACGCATGGAAATGCCTGAGGACAAGATCCGTAAGGTATTGAAGATCGCTAAAGAGCCGATCTCCATGGAAACCCCGATCGGTGATGACGAAGACTCCCATCTGGGTGACTTCATCGAAGACTCGACGATGCAGTCGCCAATCGATGTCGCCACAGTTGAGAGCCTGAAAGAAGCGACTCGCGAAGTGCTGTCCGGCCTCACTGCCCGTGAAGCCAAAGTACTGCGCATGCGTTTCGGTATCGACATGAACACCGACCATACACTCGAAGAAGTGGGCAAACAGTTTGACGTAACGCGTGAGCGGATCCGTCAGATCGAAGCCAAGGCGCTGCGCAAGCTGCGCCACCCGACGCGAAGCGAGCATCTGCGCTCCTTCCTCGACGAGTGATACCAGAACCCCCGGCCCAGGCCGGGGGTTTTGTTTATATGGCAGATTAAATCCTTCGCAACGCCCCTCCCCCGCATACCCCGTCTACACTCGAAACAATCATCCCCGAGCCATAACGAGAGCGTTATGCCCAGATTGGCGTCCGTGCTTTTTTTGCTGTCACTGATGATCTGGACCGCAACGGCTGACGCGCTGACTCTGACCGATGAAGAACGTAGCTGGCTGGCGGCTCACCCGGACTTGCGCCTGGGTGTCGATGCGTCGTGGCCGCCCTTTGAATTTCGCGATGACCAGAACCGTTATCAGGGCCTGGCGGCGGACTATATCGACGTGATTCGCCAACGCTTGGCGATCAAATTGACGCCCATCGAACCGGTGAGCTGGACGGTGGTGCTCGAACAGGTCAAATCGGGCAAGATCGACCTCCTGCCCGGCATCATGTCCACCCCGGAGCGCCAGACCTACCTGTCGTTCACCCGCCCTTATCTTGATTTCCCGATTGTCATCCTTGCCCATATCGGCGGCGCGCAACCACGCAAGCTCGACGACCTGTACGGTTTGAAGATCGCCGTAGTGGAGAACTACGCGCCCCACGAACTGCTGCGCACTCACCACCCCGATCTGAATCTGGTCGCCATGCCCAATGTCAGCTCGGCATTGCAGGCGCTGGCGACCGACGAAGTGGACGCCGTTGTCGGTGACCTCGCGTCCAGCGTCTGGAGCCTGCGCCAGCTCAAGCTCGACGGCCTGTACGTCAGCGGCGAAACCCCATATCGCTACCAACTGGCGATGGCCGTACCCCGCGACAACAAGGTATTGGTGGGGATTCTCGACAAAGTCCTCGCGGACATGAGCCCTGATGAAATCAGCAGCATTCAGGAGCATTGGGTCGGCAACGTCCTTGATCATCGGACATTCTGGTCGGACCTGCTGATCTACGGCTTGCCCGGGCTGTTGCTGCTGGTGACGATCCTCGCCGTGGTGATCCGCATCAACCGACGCCTGAGCTCGGAAATCGCCCGACGCATCGACCTCGAACAGGAACTGCGCAGCAGCGAGTATCACTACCGCGGCCTGGTCGAGAGCCTGTCGGCCATCGCCTGGGAAGCGCGGATGAGCGACTTCACCTACAGCTATGTCTCGCCCCACGCCGAAGACTTGCTCGGCTATCCACAATCGCACTGGCTGATCCCCGGTTTCTGGCACAACATCATTCACCCGGCCGATCTGACCCGTACGCAGAGTTACTGCAAAGAAGCACTGCGCGAGGGTCGCGATCACATCGTCGATTATCGCGTGATCACCGCGGATGGCCGCTGTTTGTGGGTACGCGACATCGTCAGTCTGATCGAACATGGTCACGAGCCGGTGATGCGTGGTTTGATGATCGACATCAGCGAAATCAAGCGCACAGAAGAGGCGCTGCGGCTCTCGGAGCAAAAATTCGCTTCGGTCTTCCAGCAGTGCCCGGACATCCTGGTCATTGCACGGCTGTCCGATGGCTGCCTGCTGGAGGTCAATGAAGCATTTGAAGAACAGATCGGGCTGAAAGCCGAGGAAGTGCTTGGGCAAACGGCCACCGACTTGAATATCTGGGGAATTCCCGGCGTCGGTCCGGGACTGCTGCAACGTTTGCAGGCGGGCAGTATTCGCAATCTGGAGATGCCTTTTCGCCGCAACAACGGCCAACTGTTCACTGGTCTGATTTCCGCCGAACCCTTCGATCTGGACACAACGCCAGCCCTGGTCGTCGTCGTGCGTGATATCACTCAGCTCAAGGAAACCCAGCAGCAACTGCAAACCTCCGAAGAGAAGTTCGCCAAAGCCTTCCATGCCTCGCCGGATGGTTTGTTGTTGTCACGCCAGAGCGATGGCCTGCTGCTGGAGGTCAACGAAGGTTTCAGCCGCATCACCGGTTTCAATAGCGCCATGTCGGTGGATCGCTCGGCGCTGGATTTGGGCATCTGGGTGAACCTCAACGAGCGCAAACAGATGCTCGACCTGTTGCATCGCGATGGCTTCGTGCGTGACTTCACCTGCCATATCCGTCGCAGTGACGGGCAGATTCGCCTCTGCGAAGTGTCCAGCCGTCCGCTGCCGATCGGTGAAGAAGACTGCATGCTGACCATCGCCCGCGACATCACCGAGCGCCATCTGATGCAGGAAAAACTGCAACAGGCCGCCACCGTGTTCGAAAGCACCGCCGAGGGCGTGCTGATCACCGACACCCAACAGCACATCAGCGCAGTCAACCGCGCCTTCACCGAAATCACCGGCTACAGCGAAAGCGAAGCGCTCGGGCATACACCACGCCTGCTTGCCTCCGGCCTGCACGACAGCGCGTTCTACGCGGCAATGTGGCACCAATTGACCGACGAAGGACACTGGCAAGGCGAGATCTCCAACCGGCGCAAGAACGGCGAGTTGTACCCGAGCTGGCTGACCATCAGTGCCGTACGCAATCGCGACAAGTTCATTACTCACTTTGTCGCGGTGTTTGCCGACATTTCCAGCCTCAAGCATGCACAAGCCAAGCTCGACTATCAGGCGCACCACGACCCACTTACCGGTCTGCCGAACCGCACGCTGTTCGAAAACCGTTTGTTGATGGCGTTGAACAGTCAGCAGGAAAACGGCGGACAGGGTGCCGTGCTGTTTCTCGATCTCGATCGTTTCAAACATATCAACGACAGCCTCGGCCATCCGGTCGGCGACCTGCTGCTCAAGGGCATCGCCGTGCGCCTGAAAGAGCAACTGCGCGACATCGATACCGTGGCGCGCCTGGGCGGCGACGAATTCATCATTCTGTTACCCGGCCTGCAACAGGCCAGCGACGCGGATAACATCGCCACCAAACTGCTCAACTGCTTCGGTGCACCGTTCCAGGCGGGCGAGCATGAGTTTTTCATCAGCGCCAGCATCGGCACCAGTCTCTATCCTCGGGACGGCAACGACGTCGCCACACTGGTGAAAAACGCCGACGCGGCGATGTACCGCTCCAAGGCCAAGGGCCGCAATCGTGTCGAAAGCTACACCCGCGACCTCACGGCCCAGGCCAGCGAGCGCATAGCGCTGGAACACGAATTGCGCCGCGCCATTGAGCGTGACGAACTGTTCCTCTACTACCAACCGAAAATAAGCCTCGATGACCATCGTCTGGTCGGTGCCGAAGCGTTGATCCGTTGGCGTCACCCGACTTTCGGCGACGTACCGCCAGAGCACTTCATTCCGCTGGCCGAAGAAAACGGCATGATCCTGCAGATCGGTGATTGGGTGCTCGAGACCGCGTGCCGGCAAATGTTCGAATGGAATCAGATCTACGACAGCCTCGGCCCGCTGTCGGTGAACCTCGCCGGCGCACAGCTGCGTCAGCCGAATCTGCTCGGACGCATCGAACAACTGCTCAAGGACAACCGCCTCCAGCCAGACTTACTGCAACTGGAAATTACCGAGAATTTCATCATGAGTCAGGCCGAAGAGGCGCTGGCGGTGTTGCACCAGCTCAAACACCTCGGCGTGCAACTGGCGATCGATGACTTTGGCACCGGATACTCTTCGCTCAGTTACCTCAAACGCCTGCCGCTGGACATCCTCAAGATCGACCAGTCATTCGTTCGCGGACTGCCCGACGACCCCCACGATGCGGCGATTGTCCGGGCCATCATCGCACTCGGGCGGAGCATGCAATTCACGGTCATCGCCGAGGGCGTGGAAACCCAGGCACAACAACAATTTCTCGCCGCCGAAGGCTGCGAACAGATCCAGGGCTACATCGTCAGCCTGCCGCTACCACCGGAAGAATTCGCGGCAACGTTTCTTCGTGTAACCGTATCGGATTATTCGGATAGCACAGCCGAGAAACCGTCGCTATAATCCGCGACCTACTGAGGGCCTATAGCTCAGTTGGTTAGAGCAGAGGACTCATAATCCTTTGGTCCACGGTTCAAGTCCGTGTGGGCCCACCAAACCTGAAAGCCGCGCAAATGCGCGGCTTTCGCGTTTCTGGCGCGAGAGCGGGCCAAGTGTCGAAGCAAAACGGCATCCGCCTCACTCAACACCCGCCGCAACGTTGCAATTTTTTGAAATCGATTGCCGTATGGCAAATGGCAGTTTCCGCGCTTCGCCCTTGCGTCAAAGATGCGTTACTTTCAAACTGCCAACACAGGATGTCTAGCCAGTTCGAAGGACGAAATCAGGTGCATAAACTTACCTCGCTACAAGCTGCTAGAGGCCTGGCGGCTCTTCTGGTTGTTGCGTTCCATTCTATTTTTATCAATACAAAATACCTACAGAGTGAGTTGATCATTCCCGAGCTGTTTGTATTCGGACAAACAGGCGTCGACCTGTTCTTCGCACTCAGTGGCTTCGTAATGATCATCGCCTTTCGCAAAAAATTTGGGCTGCGCGGCGAGACATTAAACTTTCTCAAGGGCCGCTTTCTTCGAATCTACCCGACCTACTGGGTTTATTTTCTGGCAGTCCTATTGGTCTTCATCATCAGGCCAGAACTGGTAAACAACTCTCAGAGCGGCCATTCAAATATCCTTTCGTCCTTTCTATTACTACCTGAAGAGTCAGCTCCCCTGGTGATGGTTGCGTGGTCACTCACGCATGAAATATGGTTTTACCTGGTCTTCGCCTTAATATTGAAGCTGCCAGTACAGTACGTTTCGGCTGCCTTGCTCGTGTGGTTGCTTGCAATTGTCTTCGCTTCTTTTTTCATGACCACAACGGGCGCTCCTTATCTGCGGATTATCACCCACGAATTTTCAATCGAATTCATACTCGGCGCGCTGTCGGGCGTCGCTTATCTGAAGCTTGCGCAACGCGGCCTGAAAACGATACCCCCCGTGTTACTTGCAGCGGTGGGGATGAGCAGTCTGCTCTACGCGTTTTTCGATAAAACAGTGGGCAATGCTGATGTTATTCAGGCGATATCACTGAAAAGGGCATTCCTGGTCGGCGGTGGCTACGCTCTATTGTTATTGGCTTGTGCCTTGCAAGAAGTCATAAGCAAAAAACACGCTCCCCGCCTGTTAGCATTTATCGGCGACATTTCCTATTCAATGTATCTGTCGCACATCCTCACATTAAGTGTCTGCGGCCGCATTTGGAGCATGCTCGGTTACTCCAACGGTGGGCTGTGGAGCGCCATACTTTTCTGGACCATTTCTTATAGTGCGGTCATTCTCGTTTCATTCATCAGTTACCAACTTGTCGAGCGCCGCGTAATGCAGGTATCTCGTCGAGCCAGAAGGCCTTTGCCACGATCACTAGAAAACGCAAACACCCTCTGAAGAGTGCAGATGGCAAACGCCTTGTATCCAGAAAACTGCATAGATCTATTTCAGGACTGAGTGTGTCATCGCTTTTCACAGTGCCTCAACGGTAAATCAACCATTAACCATTTCGTTACTTCATTAAAGGGGCCACACAGCAGTGGCGCATCTGATGATCCGAAAAGGGAGTTCTCATGGTTGATGTCACTCGACGCTCATTCGTTGGATTTGCCGCGACGCTGCCACTGCTGGCGCACAATCCTTGGGCTCAGGCTCAAATTGAAACAGCCTCTGTAGCGGCAACTTCTGACGAGGTGCTGATCAACTTCAACGAAAGCCCTTGGGGACCCTCGACGGCTGCTCGACAAGCGATGCAGGAAGGTATCGCCCTGTCGGGACGTTATCCCTACAAGATCCAGTACCGGCTCAATGCACTGTTTGCCCGCCAGCAAGGCATTCCCGAAGATTTCGTGCAGACCTACAGCGGCTCCAAGCAGGCCCTGCAGCACGCCGTGCATGCCTTCACGCAACAGGGAAGTCTGGTGGTTGCCGCACCGTCCTATGAAGATCCCGTCCAGGCTGCGCGCGGTAGAAATGTCGCCGTCCACGAAGTACCGCTGAACGCTGAGCATGCTCACGACCTGCCGCGCATGCTGGCTGCCGATCATCAGCCGGGGTTGATCTACATCTGCAATCCGAATAATCCGACCGGCACCCTCACTGCCCGCAGCGATATTGAACGCGCGTTGAAGGACAAACCCAAAGGCTCGATTCTGTTGGTGGATGAGGCTTACATCGATTTCTCGCAGGCCATCACCTGCATCCCACTGGTCAAGGATCACCCCGACCTGCTGGTGCTGCGTACCTTTTCGAAAATCTACGGCATGGCGGGTGCAAGGCTCGGCATCGCAGTAGGTAACCCTGCGCTGTTGGAACAATTGGAAGTGTTCGGCAACTACAACGTCCCGGCCGCTTCGTCTTTGCTGGGAGCAATCGCCAGCCTTGAGGACGCTTCGTTGCTGGCGCAAAGGAAACAGAACAACACGCGTCTGCGAGAGGAAACCATCGCCTGGCTGAGTGCGCGAGGCTTTCGTTGCACAGCGTCCCAGGCCAATTGCTTCATGATTGATGTCAGACGCCCTGCGGCTGCCGTGGTAAAGGCATTGGCCGAGCGCCACGTTCATGTCGGTCGCGTATGGAAAGAATGGCCGACTTGGGTTCGAGTGAGCGTCGGCACGGACGATGACATGCGCCGATTCCGGGAGGCATTTGCCAAGGTACTGGCGTAAGAAACACGGGCTCGAATCAATGGTCTGGTTTCAGCAGGACAATAGCGTCGACATGCGGATGAAACCCAATCATCGCCTGCAAGCGTCCCGGCAATTGAGCCTGTAACATGCGCCAACCACCGATCCGCGCCAATGGAGCCGCCCCTTGCCAGACATCCGCCCGCCCGTGCTTGATGAAATCGATCGTCAGTTGATCGCTGCCCTGCAGATCAATGCTCGTGAGAGCGTGGCCATGCTTGCCCGACAATTGGGCATTGCGCGCACCACCGTGACGTCGCGTCTGGCGCGCCTGGAAAAAGCCAAAGTGATCACCGGCTATGGCGTACGCCTGGGTCAGCGGGTGGTCGATGGCGGGTTGCAGGCGTATGTCGGGATCAAGGTGCAGCCGCGCTCAGGCAAAGAGGTGTTGCGCCGGTTGAGTGCGATGGCACAGGTGCAGCAACTGTGTGCCGTGAGTGGCGAGTTTGATTATGTGGCGTGGTTGCGTACGGACTCGCCGGAGCAACTGGATCAGTTACTCGATCAGATTGGCAGCGTGGACGGGGTGGAGAAGACCACGACTTCGATCATTTTGAGTAGCAAGATTGATCGGGGGCAGCCGGTTTAAGATTTTGATCGGGCTTCTCGGGTGGATTTCAGAGCTTCTTCGCGAGCAGGCTCTCTCGCAAATTTTGGTCGGTGTGTAGCCACTGCTCGTCATATTGATCGCTAATCTGGCAAAACGACGACACTTTGCGTCTTATTAACGTGTTCTACGCTCCCTAGAATGGCTGGCATCTTTTCCTATACTCAGACGCGCATCCCGCGTCGGGTCGCCAGCAAGGTCAGCCATGAACAAGAACAATCGCCATCCTGCAGACGGTAAGAAACCAGTCACCATTTTCGGCCCGGACTTTCCGTTCGCGTTTGACGACTGGATCGAACACCCGGCCGGTCTCGGCACTATTCCTGAACACCATCATGGCGCTGAAGTGGCGATCGTCGGCGCAGGCATCGCCGGCCTGGTGGCCGCTTACGAGTTGATGAAGCTCGGCTTGAAACCCGTGGTTTACGAAGCATCAAAACTCGGTGGCCGTCTGCGTTCGCAGGCCTTCAACGGCACTGACGGCATCGTCGCTGAACTGGGCGGCATGCGCTTCCCGGTATCGTCCACCGCGTTCTATCACTATGTCGACAAGCTCGGCCTTGAGACCAAACCCTTCCCGAACCCGCTGACGCCTGCCTCCGGCAGCACGGTGATCGACCTGGAAGGCAAAACTCATTACGCACAAAAACTGGCGGATCTTCCTGCACTGTTTCAGGAAGTGGCTGACGCCTGGGCGGATGCGCTGGAGGCCGGCTCGCAGTTCGCCGATATCCAGCAAGCCATCCGCGACCGCGATGTGCCGCGCCTGAAAGAGCTGTGGAATACCTTGGTGCCGCTGTGGGACGACCGCACGTTTTATGACTTCGTCGCCACCTCGGAAGCCTTCGCCAAACTGTCGTTCCATCATCGCGAAGTGTTCGGCCAAGTCGGATTCGGCACCGGCGGCTGGGATTCGGACTTTCCTAACTCGATGCTGGAAATCTTCCGCGTGGTGATGACCAACTGCGACGATCATCAGCATCTGGTGGTCGGCGGCGTCGAACAAGTACCGCAGGGCATCTGGCGTCATGTGCCGGAGCGTTGCGTGCATTGGCCTGAAGGTACCAGCCTGAAATCCCTGCACCGTGGTGCGCCGCGCTCCGGCGTGAAGAAAATTGCCCACGCGGCGGATGGTCGTTTCGCGGTCACCGACAATAATGGCGACACCCGCGAATACGCCGCCGTGCTGACCACTTGTCAGAGCTGGCTGTTGACCACCCAGATCGAATGCGACGAAAGCCTGTTCTCGCAGAAAATGTGGATGGCCCTCGACCGCACCCGCTACATGCAATCGTCGAAGACTTTCGTGATGGTCGACCGGCCGTTCTGGAAGGACAAGGACCCTGAAACCGGCCGCGACCTGATGAGCATGACCCTCACCGATCGCCTGACCCGTGGCACTTACCTGTTCGACAATGGCGACGACAAACCGGGCGTGATCTGCCTGTCTTATTCGTGGATGAGCGACGCGCTGAAGATGCTGCCGCATCCGGTGGAAAAACGCGTTGAGCTTGCGTTGAATGCGTTGAAAAAGATCTACCCGAAAGTCGACATCGCTGCGCGGATCATCGGCGATCCGATCACCGTGTCGTGGGAAGCCGACCCGCATTTCCTCGGTGCGTTCAAAGGCGCCCTGCCCGGCCACTATCGCTACAACCAGCGCATGTACGCGCACTTCATACAGGACGAAATGCCAGCCGAGCAGCGCGGGATTTTTATCGCTGGCGACGATGTTTCGTGGACGCCGGCATGGGTCGAAGGCGCAGTGCAGACGTCGCTCAACGCGGTGTGGGGGATCATGAAGCATTTCGGCGGTTCGACACATAAAGCGAACCCGGGCCCGGGTGATGTGTTCAAAGACATCGGCCCTATCGCCCTGCCCGAGTAAGAGGAATTCCTGATGCGTGTAGCCCTTTACCAATGTCCACCGCTGCCACTGGAGCCCGCCGCCAACCTGCAACGCCTGCATCAACTGGCGATGGAGGCCAAGGGTGCCGACCTGTTGGTGCTGCCGGAGATGTTCATGACCGGCTACAACATCGGCGCCGAAGCGGTCAGCACCTTGGCCGAGGTCTACAACGGTGAATGGGCGCAGCAGATCGGCCGGATCGCCAAGGCTGCGGGTCTGGCGATTGCTTACGGTTATCCGGAGCGCACCGCCGACGGGCAGATTTACAACGCGGTGCAGTTGATCGATTCGAGCGGTGAGCGCCTGTGCAATTACCGCAAGACGCATCTGTTCGGTGATCTGGATCGCTCGATGTTCAGCCCCGGCAATGATGATTTTCCCATCGTCGAACTCAACGGCTGGAAGCTCGGTTTCCTGATTTGTTACGACCTGGAGTTTCCGGAAAACACCCGACGTCTGGCGCTCGCCGGCGCCGAATTGATTCTGGTGCCGACGGCGAACATGATCCCGTTTGATTTTGTCGCTGACGTCACCGTGCGTTCACGCGCCTTCGAAAACCAATGCTACGTGGCTTACGCCAACTACTGCGGCCACGAAGGTGACATCCATTACTGCGGGCAAAGCAGCATCGCCGCACCGGATGGCAGCCGCATCGCTCAGGCCGGACTCGACGAAGCGCTGATCATCGGCAAGCTCGATCGACAGTTGATGCTCGACTCCCGCGCCGCCAATCGCTACCTCAGCGACCGTCGCCCCGAACTTTACGACGCGCTCAACCAGCGCTAATCCGCTAGCATTGGCACTTCACTGTTCTGGAAGTGCCCATGCCTGCGCCGACTCACCCCCGCCTCCACTCTGAAACCCTGGCCAACGGCTTGCGCGTGACCCTGCGTCATGTGCCCTGGCTGAAGCGCTGTGCCGCTGCGTTGCGCGTGGCTGTCGGTAGCCATGATGTGCCGCTGGCATGGCCGGGACTGGCGCACTTTCTTGAACACTTGCTGTTTCTCGGCACCGAGCGTTTTCCTGCCGGCGATGGGCTGATGGCCTACGTACAGCGTCACGGTGGGCAAGTGAATGCCAGCACACGCGAACGTACTACTGACTTTTTCTTTGAATTGCCGACGCGCTCATTCAGCGACGGGCTGGAGCGTCTGTCAGACATGCTCGCTCAGCCGCGTATGAATCTGGACGATCAGTTGCGGGAACGGGAAGTGTTGCAGGCAGAATTTGTCGCATGGACGCAGGATTCTGCGGCGCAGCAGCAGTTTTCCTTGTACGAAGGTTTACCGGCAGATCATCCGTTGCGCGGATTTCATGCGGGGAATCGCGACAGCCTGCCAGTCGAACAATCTGCGTTTCAACAGGCGTTGAAAGCCTTCCACCAGCAGTTTTATCGAACTGGGCAGATGACGCTGAGTCTGGTCGGACCGCAGAGTCTTGAGGAACTGAAAGCACTGGCTGAACAATTTGCAGCGGATTTGCCAGCTGGGGATAAAGTTGCGCAGGCGGCATCCATACCGCTGGCGGTAAAAAGTTATCAACAGGTGGCTGAGCGACGCGGCAACCTGATGTTTGCGTTCGATGCCTTGCCTGAGTCGTCTGGCGAGGCTTTGGCATTCCTTTGCCATTGGTTGAACAGCGCCAAACCCGGAGGCTTGCTGGCGCATTTGCAGCAGCAGAATCTGGCTGATGGATTAAAAGCTGCGCCGGTCTATCACTTTGCCAGCCAAGCGTTGCTGCATCTGGAGTTCAGCGCAGCGTCCGAATCGTTAAACGCCATTGCCGAGCGGGTGCTGGATTGGATGAGTTTCTTTGCTCAACAAGATTGGGCGCCACTGCAAAAAGAATACGCGGCGCTGCTTCAGCGTCAGCAACAAGTCAGCGGCGCGCTGCAACTGGCGCGGCTCGATAGTGAAGCGTTGGAAGTCGGGTTGTCTGATTCCGGCGTTAAAGCCCTTACACAGATTCTCAGCGAAATCGGCACTGTGGATAACTTCAGCGATCACTGGAGCCTGCCTGCTGCCAATCCTTTTCTGAGAGCCAGCGAACCCTTGGCCAACGCCGGGCTGATTCGCGGCCAGACCAGTGCCCACCGAGGGCTGCGCACGTTCGCTCAGGATCGTTCGCGCGGCCGTCGTGAACGCTCGCCGATGCAGTTCAGTCAGGCGTTGCCGGACAACACGGATGAAGGCGCAGTTTATCTGCGCTGGCAGGTGGAAGTTGCAGCCAGCGCTGATCTGCAATCGAGGTTGCAGCGTAGTCTTCGGCAAACGCAGCAAGACGCCCGAGAAGCCGGCGTCGACCTGTCTTTCAGCGCCTCTGGCAATCAATGGCTGCTGAAGCTCACCGGGCTGCAAGAGCCAATGCCCAGCGTCCTTGAACATGCGCTGAAATCTCTGACGCAAGTTGACGCCGATTCGCCGCGCGGTGAGCCGCAAGCGCCGTTGAACCCCATCCGCCAACTGTTGAAAACGTTGCCGGAACAGACGCTGGAATCAGCCAAAACCGGCGACGCCCAACACCTGTGGACAACTTCACGCTGGGACGGCCTCGCCCTGGGCCTGAATCAACAGACTCAATCTGCCATGGGCCTGGCCCTGAGCCGGATTCCCGGGATTGCGGACAATCAGTTGCCAGCGCCGACGACGATCACCGCGCAAAAACACTGGCGACATATCGATACCGCCTCCAGCGAATACGCCTTGCTGCTGTTCTGCCCGACTGCCAGCCGCAGCCTCGCCGACGAAGCCGCGTGGCGGCTGTTGGCGCAGTTGTGCCAGACACCTTTCTACCAGCGCCTGCGGGTCGAATTGCAATTGGGTTATGCAGTTTTCAGCGCACTGCGCCAGATTCACGGCCAGACGGCCATGCTGTTCGGCGTGCAATCCCCGAACACCCCACCCGTGGAACTGCTCGGCCACATTCGGCAGTTCTTCGAAAGCCTGCCAATGCTGGTCGAAAAGAATGATGAGTCGAGCTTCGAGCAACAACGCCAGAGCCTCGCTGATCAATTCGACGACGCCAACCTGTCCAGCAAAGACGCCGCCGAACTGCTTTGGCAGGCCAGGCTTGCAGGTCACTCGTCGGATTATCTTGAGCAATTGATCGCCGCCATCGGCCAACTGGATCGCCAGACATTGCTCAGCGCTGCGCAGCGCTTGAGCAACGCCGAAGGCGGCTGGCTCTGCCTCGCCAGCGATCCGGCACCCGAGACCTCATGGCAAGCAGCAAATTGATCATTACCAAGGCTGCAAGGAGCTTTCTCAAAGATTCACGGGCATTTACCCGGAAATTTTGAGTAACATAGCAGCCTAACTATTTGGAACATCTTTGCGCTGCCGTGGACTATAACTATGGACAGCGCTATCCCACCCACCCTGAGGAGACACACCATGTCCTGGACAAAACCGGCTTACACCGACCTGCGTATCGGCTTCGAAGTCACCATGTACTTCGCCAGCCGCTGAGTTCTGCTTACGTAGAATTGCAGTGCAACGCCTCGGCTCGCCGAGGCGTTTTATTTTCCGCGTTGAAATGATGGAGTGTTCATGTTCGTCCAGATTCTGGGTTCGGCCGCTGGCGGCGGTTTTCCGCAGTGGAACTGCAACTGCGTCAATTGCGCAGGCTTTCGCGACGGCAGCCTGAATGCCAAGGCCCGCACCCAATCGTCCATCGCGATTTCCGACGACGGCGTGAACTGGGTGTTGTGCAACGCCTCGCCGGACATCCGCGCGCAACTGCAAAGCTTCGCCCCGATGCAACCGGGCCGGGCCCTGCGCGACACCGGCATCAGCGCGATCATCCTGATGGACAGCCAGATCGACCACACCACCGGCCTGCTCAGCCTGCGCGAAGGCTGCCCGCATCAGGTCTGGTGCACGGACATGGTTCATGAAGATCTGAGCACCGGTTTTCCGCTGTTCAAGATGCTCACCCACTGGAACGGTGGACTGGACTGGAACCGCATCGAACTTGACCAAAGTTTCACCGTGGCCGCGTGCCCGAGCCTGCGCTTCACTCCGCTGCCGTTGCGCAGCGCGGCGCCGCCGTATTCGCCACACCGCTTCGATCCGCATCCGGGCGATAACATCGGTTTGATCGTTGAAGACCTGAACACCGGCGGCAAGCTGTTCTACGCGCCGGGGCTGGGCAAGGTCGACTCACCGTTACTGGAGATCATGGCGGGCAGTGATTGCCTGTTGGTCGACGGCACGATGTGGGACGACGATGAAATGCAGCGCCGTGGCGTCGGCACGCGCACCGGTCGCGAGATGGGTCACCTGGCACAGAACGGGCCTGGCGGCATGCTCGAAGTGCTGGAACAACTGCCAGAGCAGCGCAAGGTGCTTATCCACATCAACAACACCAATCCGATTCTCGATGAGGATTCGCCGGAGCGTGCCGAGTTGGCGCGGCGTGATGTTGAAGTGGCGTATGACGGCATGAGTATTGTGCTGTAGCGGATGGCCCCATCGCTGGCAAGCCAGCTCCCACAAGGTTCTGTGGTGTACACAAAACCTGTGGGAGCTGGCTTGCCAGCGATGACGTCCTGACAGACACCACAGAATCCAACGGTTGTTCCCGGAGAACAGACATGACTGACACGCCAATGTCCCCCACCGAATTCGAAGCGGCCCTGCGCGCCAAAGGCGCCTACTACCACATCCACCACCCCTACCACGTGGCGATGTACCAAGGCCGAGCAACTCGCGAACAGATTCAGGGCTGGGTCGCCAACCGCTTCTACTATCAGGTGAACATCCCCCTGAAGGACGCGGCGATCCTCGCCAACTGCCCCGATCGGGAAATCCGCCGCGAATGGATTCAGCGCCTGCTCGACCACGACGGCGCTCCCGGTGAAGACGGCGGTATCGAAGCCTGGCTGCGCCTCGGTCAAGCGGTAGGTCTCGATCCGGATCAACTGCGCTCCCAAGAACTGGTATTGCCCGGCGTACGCTTTGCCGTCGACGCCTACGTCAACTTCGCCCGCCGCGCCAGTTGGCAGGAAGCCGCCAGCAGCTCGTTGACCGAACTGTTTGCACCGCAGATCCACCAGTCGCGCCTCGACAGCTGGCCGCAGCATTACCCGTGGATCGACCCGGCCGGTTACGAATACTTCCGCACCCGCCTCGGTCAGGCACGGCGTGATGTCGAGCACGGTCTGGCGATCACGCTTGAGCACTACAAGACGCGTGAAGGCCAGGAGCGCATGCTGGAAATTCTCCAGTTCAAACTGGACATTCTTTGGAGCATGCTCGATGCCATGAGCATGGCCTACGAACTGAACCGCCCGCCGTATCACAGCGTCACCGAACAACGCGTCTGGCATAAAGGAATCACCTTATGAGTTTCGACCGCAGCAAAGTCCCGACCTGGCGTCCCGGCTACCGCTTCCAGTACGAACCGGCGCAGAAAGGTCACGTGCTGCTCTACCCCGAAGGCATGATCAAACTCAACGACAGCGCCGCGCTGATCGGTGGGCTGATCGACGGTGAACGCGATGTCGCGGCGATCATCGCCAAACTCGACGAGCAGTTCCCCGGCGTGCCTGAGCTCGGTGATGACATCGAGCAATTCATGGAGGTTGCCCGTGCGCAGCACTGGATCGAACTTGCCTGATCTGCCGGCCAAGCCTGAAATCGGCCTGCCGCTGTGGCTGCTCGCCGAGCTGACCTACCGCTGCCCGCTGCAATGCCCGTACTGCTCCAATCCGCTGGATTTCGCCGAGCAGGGCAAAGAACTGACCACAGAACAATGGATCAAGGTGTTCCGCGAGGCGCGGGAGATGGGCGCGGCGCAACTGGGTTTTTCCGGCGGCGAGCCGCTGGTGCGTCAGGATCTCGCCGAGCTGATTCATGAAGCGCGGCAGTTGGGTTTCTACACCAACCTGATCACCTCCGGCATCGGCCTGACCGAGCAGAAAATCAGCGACTTCAAGAAGGCCGGCCTCGATCATATCCAGATCAGTTTCCAAGCCAGCGACGAGCAAGTGAACAACCTGCTCGCCGGTTCGAAAAAGGCTTTCGCGCAGAAGCTGGAAATGGCCCGCGCAGTGAAGGCCCACGGCTATCCGATGGTGCTGAACTTCGTCACCCATCGGCACAACATCGACAAGATCGACCGCATCATCGAACTGTGCATAGCGCTCGAAGCCGACTTTGTCGAACTCGCCACCTGCCAGTTTTACGGTTGGGCGCAGCTCAATCGTGTCGGCCTGTTGCCGACCAAGGAACAACTGGTGCGCGCCGAACGCATCACCAACGAATACCGCGCCAAGCTGGAAGCCGAAGGGCATCCGTGCAAACTGATTTTCGTCACCCCGGATTACTACGAAGAACGCCCGAAAGCCTGCATGAACGGCTGGGGCAGTATCTTTCTGACGGTCACCCCGGACGGCACCGCCCTGCCCTGCCACGGCGCCCGACAGCTGCCGGTGCAGTTTCCCAATGTGCGCGATCACAGCATGCAACACATCTGGTACGACTCGTTCGGCTTCAACCGCTTCCGTGGTTACGACTGGATGCCCGAGCCGTGCCGCTCTTGTGACGAGAAAGAAAAAGACTTCGGCGGCTGCCGCTGCCAGGCGTTCATGCTCACCGGCGATGCGAGCAATGCCGACCCGGTGTGCAGCAAGTCCGAACATCACGGTGTGATTCTCAAGGCCCGCGAAGAAGCCGAGACCGCCACCCAAACCATCGAACAACTGGCCTTCCGCAATGAACGAAACTCGCGCCTCATCGCCAAGGGCTGAGCCTTTCAGCGCCTCGCAAGCCGTCGCTGCCGGCATGGACTTCGCCGAGTTGCAGCTCGGCGCCAACGGGTTGTTCTGGAATGAATATCGACCGGAGGATGCCGCGTGCCGGATCTGGCATTGGCGCGATGGCATGGCGAATTGTCTTACGCCAGACGGTTTCAGCGTGCGCAGTCGGGTGTACGAATATGGCGGTGGTGCGTTTTGTCTGACGCCGAACGGGGTGGTTTTCGTTGCTGAGGCGGATCAGCAGTTGTATCGCCAAAATCTCGATGGCGAGCCTGAAGCATTGACGTCGGGCGAGTGCCGTTATGGCGATCTGCATTTTGCTTCCGGCCAGGTGCTGGCGGTCGAAGAACAGCAAGATCAGCATCGGCTGGTAGCAATCGGTCTGGCTGACGGAACGCGGCATTTATTGGCTGAAGGCGCGGATTTTTATGCGGCGCCAATCCTCAGTGTGGATGGCCAGCGTTTGGCCTGGATCGAGTGGAGTCGGCCCCATCAGCCGTGGACGTCGACTCGGTTGATGGTGGCAGAGCGTTTGACTGACGGTGCATTTGGTTCGCCGCAATGTGTCGCTGGTGTCGAGCTTGAAGAGTCGATCCAACAACCTCGATTCGGTGCCGACAATCGCCTTTGTTGCCTGACCGATCGTGGTGGATTCTGGCAGCCATGGGCTGAGACTTCCGACGGTTTGGCGCCATTACCCGCTGCGCAAGCCGATCACGCTCCGGCGCCTTGGCAACTGGGCGGCTGCACTTGGTTGCCTGTTGAAAATTCGGTTTTAGCCAGTTGGAGTGAAGGCGGTTTCGGCCGTCTGACATTAGGCGATGACGACTTCACCGGTGACTACAGTCGTTTCCGGCATTTGGCTTTGGATGCGCAATTTATCTACTGCATCGCCGCCTCGCCGATCAGTCCTTCTGCGGTCATCGCCATTGATCGAACCACACGCGAAGTGAAGGTGTTGGCCGGTGGCGTAGCGCCCCTGCCTGCCGAACGCATCAGTCGCCCGCAAACCCTGCGTTACCCGAGTGGATCGGGTGAGGCTCACGGTTTTTTCTACCCTGCCATGAGCGGTGAGACGAAACCGCCGTTGGTAGTATTCATCCACGGTGGCCCGACGTCAGCCTGCTATCCGATGCTCGACCCGCGCATTCAATACTGGACGCAACGCGGCTTCGCCGTCGCCGATCTCAACTATCGCGGCAGCAGTGGATATGGCCGGGAATATCGACAGGCACTGCATCTGAGCTGGGGCGAGGTGGATGTCGAGGATGCTTGTGCGGCGGTGAGTTATCTCGCCGAACAGGGTTTGATCGACGGTGAACGCGCATTCATTCGAGGTGGCAGCGCAGGCGGCTACACCACGTTATGTGCGCTGGCGTTCAAACACGTCTTCCGCGCCGGAGCGAGTTTGTACGGCGTTAGCGACCCGGTTGCATTGGCTCGGGCAACGCACAAATTCGAGGGTGATTATCTGGACTGGCTGATCGGCGATCCCGAGCAAGACGCCGAACGCTACGCCGCCCGCACGCCGTTGTTGCACGCAAACAACATCCGCGTACCGGTGATCTTCTTTCAAGGTGAACTGGACGCCGTCGTTGTCCCGCAACAGACCCGCGACATGGTCACGGCGCTGGAGCAAAACGGCGTCCCGGTCGAAGCGCATTACTACCCCGACGAACGCCACGGCTTCCGTCGCGCCGCCAATCAGGCGCATGCGCTGGAGCAGGAGTGGAAGTTCTATCGGCGGGTAATGGGATTTACAGACTGAAACCCTCTTCCTGTAGGAGCTGCGGCACGCTGCGATCTTTTGATCCTGATCCTCGAATTAAAATCAAAAGATCGCAGCGTGCCGCAGCACCTACAGGTTTATGCCGCTGACTCAGCGCTTGGCGATGATGTAAACCGCATGCACGATCCCCGGAATATACCCGCACAACGTCAGCAGAATGTTCAACCAGAACGCCCCGCCAAATCCGACCTGCAGAAACACGCCCAGTGGTGGCAACAGAATAGCGATGATGATGCGAATGAAATCCATGGGGCAGCTCCTGTATGGGGGTTGGCTCATTTGAGCCATACAAGCTAATCGACCCGCGCCGTTCGTCAGGGTTCAGTGCTAATCACAGTGTCGGTATCAAACTGATAGCTCAGCTAAGAATTTGCAGTCCGTGCTTCTGCACGATGCTCAGTAACTTCAGCGCCATTCCACTGGGGTGTTTGTCTCCCGACTCCCATTGTTTGACTGTCGACGCGCTAGTGTTCAAGTAGCGAGCGAATACCGGCTGGCTGACGTTATTGCGTTCGCGCAGAGCCTTGATCTGTTCCGCCGGGATCGCTTCAGGAACCGTTGCCAGACACGACTCATCAAACTCCCGCATTGTTGCCTTGCTGATTGCTCCGACAGCCAGTAGAGCGCTGGCTGATTCGTGTATCGATTCAAAAACTTCACTTTTGAATTTCTTACTCATGAAATATCTCCACAAACTCCTTCATTGCCAACAAATCCCGGATCTGCTCCTCGGTCAGTTGAGCATAGGTTTTGGCTAACTTTCGTAAATCCTTCAATTCGGATGTTGTGATGTTGCTCTGATCTTTCTTGGCGAACAGCACTTGATAGATCCAGTAACGCCCGCCCTTAGCCAAAACAATCGAACGATGACGGTTGGCGCTCAACCGCTTCTTCCAGACGCCACCACCAAGATCGTCAGCCTGACCTTCAAGCATCTCGCAAAATGCTTCCCGGAGCTCCGCGTCGCTGATCCAAGCCTTGCCGGCTCGTATCGCAAAACCCTTGGTTTTGAACAGCCTGAATGACATCGGTATCCCTTCCAAAAAACATACCACCCAGTGGTATAGATTACAAAGCCATCCGTCTCGAAAATATCGATCGGTCTGCCCCCGCATTCCCTGCAGGGACTTTCTAAAAAACCATTCGCACAACGAACTCTCAAGCACTAAACGCCATCTGCAAAACCCGGCCACAAAAAAAACGCCCCACGCCAAAAGAATCAGGCGTGGGGCGTGCGTTATACCGCGAGACGGTTCTGGAAATCGGGTGGGAAACTTCAGCTCAGACGGCAATCCCTTTGCGGCATTGCAGTTGCGCGGTGCGCACTCGCGAGAAGGAGCGGCCTAGGCGCAGGAGCATTTCATCGATGTTGGTTTTGCTGACGGTGAGGGCCGGGGTGAAACGCAGGCAGTTGGCTTGCGGCGCATTGAGCAGCAGGCCTTCGTGCAGGGCGGCGTGGACCACGGCCTCTGCGGAATCGTCTGACAGGGTCAGTCCGAAGAAGAGGCCTTGACCGCGCAGTTCGCCGTGGTAATAGCGGTGTGCCAATCGGACCAGGCCTTCGCGCAGGTACTGGCCGTTGTCGTTGACCTGCTGGAGGAAACTGCGGTCGTGCACGCTGTCGAGCACTACCAGACCGGCCGCCGTCATCAATGCATTGCCGTGATGGGTGCCGCCCAGTTCGCCGGCCTCGAAACAGCACGCTTTGCCCCGCGCCAGCAGCGCCGCCAATGGCACACCGCCGCCAAGTCCTTTGCCGAGCACGACGATATCGGCGCGCACGCCGTAGGACTGTTCCGCGAGCAGAGCGCCGCAGCGGCCGATACCGGTTTGTACTTCGTCGAGGATCAAGAGAATGCCCAGTTCACGACAAAGTCGTTCGACACCTTTGAGGTAATGTTCGGTGGCCGGAATAACGCCGGCATCGCTTTGAATCGGTTCCAGCATGATTGCGACGGTTTGCGCATCGACCGCAGCGTGCAGGGCCGGCAAGTCGTTGAACGGCACCAGATCGAAACCCGGCAGCAGTGGCGCAAAACGGTTGTGCAGGTTGCAGCTGTCCGAGGCGGAAATCGTCGCCAGGCTGCGACCGTGACAACCCTGCTTCGCGACAATGATCCGCGAGGCGCCGCCGCGATGCAGCTGCCCCCATTTGCGCGCGAGTTTGATCGCCGCTTCACAGGCTTCGCTGCCGCTGTTGAGCAGGTAGGCCTGATCGCTGGAGGTAGCGGCGCACAGACGCTCGGCAAGGCTGAGCATGCCCCGATTGTGCAGATTGAAGCCGGGATTGATCAGCGCCTGCGCCTGACTGCTGATGGCTTTGACCAGCGCCGACGGGCTGTGGCCGAGGCTGTTGGCGCCGCCGGCCTGAGAAAAGTCGAGATACGCGCGGTCGTTACTGCCCCACAGCCACGACCCCTGACCACGGACAAACACCTGTTGCGGCCGTTCGACGCTAGGCATCAGGCGCTCGGCGCTGAGACTTTCGCTGATGTCTGAAGGGTTGGCCTCGAAAGCGAGGTCATCAAGACTAGGCGTCTGGCGCCGCAAACTGAACAGATTCATTGAAAAAACCCTCGTTCGAGGTTTTTTGAACTGCCTATGCAAACACTGTCGAAGCGATCGCTATTCATCGCACTTTCTGGCCCTGTAAGCCTTGTGAATGCGGTTAGACTAGGCGCACTGACGGCTTCGGGCCATTTCGATTTACCAGCATTTTTGATAAGCATTACTTATGGATTTCAAGCAACTGCGTTATTTCGTCGCGGTCTACGAAGAAGGTCATGTTGGCCGCGCCGCCGAGCGCCTGTCGATCTCGCAACCGGCGCTGTCGCAGCAGATCCGCCAGCTCGAACAGAACCTCGACGTCACCTTGTTCGAGCGCAGCAGCAAGCGCCTGCTGCCGACCCTCGCCGCGCACACGTTGTACAACCATGCGTTGCCGCTGCTCGATGGCTTGCAACGGGCGCGCGAGGCGCTGGGCAACTTCAAGGGCCAGGCCTTGCGCACGCTGGCGATCGGCGTGCTGCAAACGGTGCACACCAGTCTGGTCCCGCAAATGCTTGAGCGGGTGCGCAAGGCACAGCCACATCTGGTGGTGCAGATCTATGAATTGACCGGACTTGAGATCGAACGGCGGCTGCTCAACGGTTCTTTGGACATCGGCATCAGTTACCTGCCGCCGCGCCAACCGGGCCTGCACGGTGTGATGCTTTACGAAGATGAGCTGACGCTGGTCATCCCGGCGGATCATCCATTGCGTGAATTCAAGAAAGTCTCGATGCGTCAGGCTGCCGAATTGCCGATGTTGCTGCTGGGCGAAGAGTTCCAGATCCGCCAGATATGGCAGGCGCAACTGACCGCCCTCGGGCGCCGTCCGCAGGTACAAGCCGAGTTGAACAATATGGTGGGTATTCTCGACAGCCTTCCACACACCAAACTGGCGACAGTGCTGCCGGGGCGTTCGCAGAAGGAATACGACGATCAGGATCTGTTGTGGAAACCGCTGAGCGAACCGCGCGTGCCGCTGAAGGTTGGCCTGGTGTGTCGCGATGTGCAGCGCCAGCAGGCCTCTTTGGCGCTGTTGCGGACGTTGCTGGAAGAAGTGATGGAGCGAGAAGTAAAGCCGCCGCTCGATCCTTTGGTCTGAGCACTTTTCTTCAGGCAAAAGAAAACCCCGCCGAAGCGGGGCTTTGCAGACTGTTTCCCTGACATCCATTTCACTCCGCCACCCTGGCAGAATCCTACGTGTCCGTGTTGTTGCTTTGCGCTTCCTGCGCGACGTCCATGAAATGTAGATTAGCTGTGGATCCAATCTTCGCCTATGGGAGAACAGCAGCACGTCATGTAAGAGAATGCTTACATGACGTCATCGCATCAGAATTGCGCTGCATCCAGCAGGAACAGCGACTCGCTACCGGCCTTTACTGACGCACTCAACGAGTGAATCCGCGGGAGCAAGCGGGCGAAATAGAAGCGCGCAGTGCCCAGTTTGCTGGCATAGAAATCGTCCTGCGCTTCTTTGCCCAGCGAAGCTTTGGCCATCAATGCCCACATGTAGGCATACGCCGTGTATCCGAATGCTTGCAAATATTCGACCGAAGCCGCGCCAATTTCGTTCGGGTTGTTTTTTGCCCGATCCAGCAACCACGAGGTCAGCTCGTCGAGCGTGTCGACGGCATCGTTCAGCGGTTTGGTGAATTCGCCCAGATCGGCACTGGCTGTCGCGGTGAAATGGCGGATCTCGTCGGCGAACAGCTTGTAGAACGCGCCGCCGCTGCCGACGATCTTGCGACCGACCAGGTCCAGCGCCTGAATGCCGTTGGTGCCTTCGTAGATCTGAGTGATACGCACGTCGCGCACCAGTTGCTCCTGGCCCCATTCGCGGATGTAGCCGTGGCCGCCGAAAATCTGCTGGCCGTGCACGGTGGTTTCCAGACCCAGGTCGGTGAGGAATGCCTTGGCTACCGGCGTCAGCAACGCGACCAGATCTTCTGCACGCTTGCGGGTGGTGGCGTCTTCGCTGAACTTGGCGGTGTCGAGTTGCATCGCCACGTAGGTGGAGAACGCACGGCCGCCTTCGTTCGAGGCTTTCATGGTCAGCAGCATGCGCCGCACATCCGGGTGGACGATGATCGGGTCAGCGACTTTGTCTTTGTTCTGCGCGCCGGTCGGCGAACGGCTTTGCAGACGGTCGCGGGCGTATTCAACGGCGTTCTGATACGAACGCTCGCCGGTGGCCAGGCCTTGGATGCCGACGCCGAGGCGCTCGTAGTTCATCATGGTGAACATCGCGGCCAGGCCTTTGTTCGGCTCGCCAACCAGATAACCCACGGCTTCGTCGAAGTTCATCACGCAGGTCGCGGACGCCTGAATGCCCATCTTGTGTTCGATCGAACCGCAGTTCGCCGGATTGCGTGCGCCCAGACTGCCGTCGGCATTGACCATGAACTTCGGCACCAGGAACAGCGAAATGCCTTTCGGACCCGCCGGGGCGTCCGGCAGTTTCGCCAACACCAGATGAATGATGTTTTCGGTGAGATCGTGTTCGCCACCGGTAATGAAGATTTTGGTGCCGCTGACTTTGTAGGAACCGTCGGCCTGAGGCTCGGCTTTTGTCCGAATAATCCCCAGGTCGGTGCCGGCGTGCGGCTCGGTCAGGCACATGGAGCCGGCCCAGACGCCGGCATACATGTTCGGCAGGTACGCGGCTTTCAGCTCTTCGCTGGCATGGGCGTTGATCGACAGGCAGGCGCCAGCGGTCAGCATCGGGTACAGACCGAACGACAGGCTGGCGGAGTTGACCATTTCTTCAACCTGCGCCGATACGGCTTTGGGCATGCCCATGCCGCCGTATTGCGGATCGCCACCGACGCCAACCCAGCCGCCCTCGGCGTAAGTCTGATAAGCCTGTGGAAAACCGGCTGGAGTGGTGACGGCGCCGTCAGCCCAGTGACAGCCTTCTTCGTCAGCGGCACGGCTCAGCGGCGCGATGCTTTTGCTGGTGACCTTGCCGGCCTCTTCGAGAATGGCTTCAACGGTTTCGGCGTCGACAGTCTCAGCCAGCGCCGGCAGTTCGGCCCAGAGTTTGGCGACTTCGAACACTTCATTGAGGACGAAGCGCATATCGCGCAGCGGCGCTTTGTAGTCAGCCATGGCAAACCTCGCAAGATCTAAACAGGTGATTCGTGGAATGATGTTTTCTGAGCCCGAGTGTACCTCAACAACTTTTGCGACACATAGGGTCAACCGGTGACTGATTTGTTATTTTTAGTCACCACAAAAAATCGCAGCCTCGACAACGCCCGATTCCCTGTAGGAACTGCCGAAGGCTGCGATCTTTTTATCTTCTCTAAAGTGCAAACAACTCCCCAGACAGTTTCATCAGGCAATCACTCCCCGCCTCGATCGCCGCCCGATGCGCCGCCGTACGCGGCAACAAACGCTTGAAGTAGAACTCGCACGTCGCCAATTTCCCGCGCAGGTAATCCGCCTCACACTCGCCCGACTCCAGCTGCGCCTGCGCCACCAACGCCATGCGCAACCACAGATAACCGAGAATGATGTAACCGCTGTACATCAGGTAATCCACCGACGCCGCGCCCACTTCATCCGCGTTCTTCATGGCCGCCATGCCGACCTTCATGGTCAGGTCGCCCCACTGCTGGTTCAGCTCATTGAGCTGCGCAACGAAACTGCCCAGCTGCGGGTGCTCAGCGTTGGCCGCGCAGAACTTATGGACGATTTTGGTGAAACCGCGCAGCAACTTACCCTGACTGCCCAACACCTTGCGCCCGAGCAGGTCCAGCGCCTGAATACCGTTGGTGCCCTCGTAGATCGGCGCGATCCGACAGTCGCGAACCAACTGTTCCATGCCCCATTCACGAATGAAGCCGTGGCCACCGAATACCTGCATGCCGTGGTTGGTCACTTCCAGGCCGGTGTCGGTCATGAACGCTTTGCAGATCGGCGTGAGGAACGCCAACAAATCCTCGGCCTCCTGCCGTGCTTCGGCATCAGTGCTCAGATGCGCGACATCGAGCAACTGCGCGGTGAAGTAGGTCAGCGCCCGATTGCCTTCGTTAAAGGCTTTCATGGTCAACAACATGCGCCGCACGTCCGGGTGGACGATGATTGGGTCGGCGGCTTTGTCCGGGGCTTTGGCGCCCGTCAGTGAACGCATCTGCAAGCGGTCGTTGGCGTATTTGATGGCGCCCTGGAAACTCGCTTCACCCAAACACAAACCCTGCATCCCGGTGCCGAGCCGTGCGTGGTTCATCATGGTGAACATGCAGTTCAGGCCCTTGTTCGGCTCGCCGATCAGGTAACCCTTGGCGCCGTCGAAGTTGAGCACGCAAGTGGCCGAGGCCTTGATGCCCATCTTGTGTTCGATCGAACCGCAGGACACGCCGTTGCGCTCGCCTGCCTCACCCGCCGCATTCGGCAAGAATTTCGGCACGATAAACAGCGAAATCCCTTTGGTCCCGGCCGGCGCATCCGGCAACTTGGCCAACACCAGATGGATGATGTTATCGCTCATGTCGTGCTCGCCGGCGGAGATGAAAATCTTGCTGCCGGTGACCGCATAACTGCCGTCAGCCTGAGGCACGGCGCGGGTCTTGATGATGCCCAGGTCGGTGCCGCAGTGGGCTTCGGTCAGGCACATGGTGCCGGTCCACTGGCCGGCGGTGAGTTTGCTCAGGTAGGTGTCTTTTTGCTCAGCGCTGCCGTGGGCGTGGATCGCCGACATCGCGCCGTGGGTCAAGCCCGGGTACATGCCCCAAGAGGTATTGCTGGAGCCGACCATTTCGCTGATCACCAGCCCCAGCGAACTCGGCAAGCCCTGCCCGCCATAAGTCGGATCCGCCGCCAGACCGTGCCAGCCGCCCTCGACATATTGTGCGAAGGCTTGCTTGAAGCCTGTAGGCGTTGTCACCACACCGTTGTCGAAATGGCAGCCCTCTTCGTCACCGCTGCGATTGAGCGGCGCCAGAACGTTCTCGCAGAACTTCGCGCCTTCTTCAAGGATCGCGTTGATCATGTCCGGGCTGGCGTCGTGGGCGCCGAGGGCGGCGTAGTTGCTGTGAAAGTCGAAGACGTGGTCGATCAGAAAGCGCATGTCGCGCAGGGGAGCTTTGTACTCAGGCATGGTGGCTTCTCCGTCAGCAGTTTTCTCCAACCTACTGCCGGCCCCCACACCCCACAATCACTGTGCAGACGCTGAATGCGCCGTCATCACTCAACCTGCGGCAGCGTCCATGCGCACCGCGCCACGGCGGTTTTGTCCGTAGGCCATCACGCAATTACGCCCCGCGCCTTTAGCGGCGTAGAGTGCCTCGTCGGCAGACTTGAGCACTTGTTCCGGGTTGCGTTGCTCCACTCGTTCAGCGACGCCGATGCTAACCGTCACCGACACACTGGAGGCACCCGAGCCGGCGCGGCGCTGACGACCTTGCTGATCATCCTGCGGGCGGTTTTCCTGATTGCGCAGCTGAATGTTGTAGGACGCAATCGACTCGCGGATCACCTCAAGGTGCGGCATACACTCCTCAAGGGTTTTGCCTGCAAACACCAAGGCGAATTCCTCACCGCCATAGCGATACGCCCTACCGCCACCGCTGATTTTCGACAGTTTGCTGGCGACTAATCGCAGCACCTGGTCACCGACATCGTGGCCGTGGGTGTCGTTGAATTTTTTGAAGTGATCGACGTCACTCATCGCCAATACGTAGTTGCGACCAAGGCGTTGCATGCGTTCGTTGAGCGCGCGACGGCCCGGCAGACCGGTGAGTTCGTCGCGGAAGGCCATTTGATAAGCCTCGTGCGCAACCGCTGCGGCGATCATCAACATCACTTGGCTGCACATGATGTTCAGGGTGAACGGCAGGATGAAGGTTTTCGGCAGCATCCAGAACACGCCGAGCAGGCCAACCAATTGCGCCGCATGCAGCGGACGCGGATTGCGCCAGTATTGCCAGGCCAGTAGCAGGAACGCCGAAATAAACACCGGATAGGACAGCTGAATCAGACTCATCCACGCGCCGTGCAGCGCCGGCCAACGGATCTCCGACAGCCAGATCAGCAGCGCCTGGGGATAACTTTGTTCAAGTCCCAACGCCACGCTGCCGAAGGCCAGCAAAACGGCGAAGCGCGCGACCATGTCCTGAAACAGATGCGTGCGCTCCTGCCACGCCGCAAACAGCCCAAACAACAACGGCAGCAATAAACAGACGAGATGGAAGACCACCGCAGCGTCTTCGCGGACCTTGCCGTTGTCGCGGTAGTAGTCGGTCTGGGTGTCGAGCAAAAAGTAGGCGATGTACACCGTGAGCATCAGAAACAGTTCGCGCTGACGCCGGTAAACCGCGCAATAAGCGCCGCCCAGCAACAGCACCAAAGTCGGCAACACGTTGAACAGCGACGTGAAGAACACGCTGAGGTCTTTGACGTACGCAGCCGCCAACCCCGCAAGTAACAACAGCAGTGAAGGTAGGAAATGGCTGAAACGTACAGCGGAAGAACGCGGCAAGGGTAAAGCTCCGACCCGTCATATCAAAGAGATGGCATTGTGCCTGCAAAGTGCGGCCAAGCCCACACAATGTGACCCAGATCACACACTGTCTCTTTAACGGCCGGAAGCCCGACTATCTGAGCGATTCACTAACAAAAAACCGCCGCCCCCTAACAGGAGCAGCGGTTTTCAAAAGACCGCGCTAAGACTTAGTAGCCCAGTGCGAAGTCTTCTTCTTTCATGTCCATCAGGTTGTTGGCGCCCGACAGCATGGTGGCCACGTGGGTACGGGTACGCGGCAGAATGCGCTGGAAGTAGAAGCGCGCGGTTTGCAGCTTGGCGGTGTAGAACGCCGCGTCGCCGCTGCCTTCGGCCAGCTTTTCAGCAGCCAGACGCGCCATGTCGGCCCAGAAGTAAGCCAGGCAGGCATAACCGGAGTACATCAGGTAGTCCACGGAAGCCGCACCGACTTCTTCGCGATCTTTCATGGCGGCCATACCGACCTTCATGGTCAGCTCGCCCCATTCCTTGTTGATCGCGGCCAGCGGTGCGACGAATTCTGCAACGGCTTCGTTGCCTTCGTTGTTCTGGCAGAACTTGTGGACGATCTTGGTGAAGCCTTTCAGGGCTTCGCCTTGAGTCATCAGCACTTTACGGCCCAGCAGGTCGAGTGCCTGGATACCGGTGGTGCCTTCGTACAGCATCGAAATGCGGCTGTCGCGAACGTTCTGTTCCATGCCCCACTCGGCGATGAAGCCGTGGCCGCCGTAGATTTGTACGCCGTGGTTGGCGGATTCGAAACCGACTTCGGTCATGAACGCTTTGGCGATCGGAGTCATGAAGGCCAGCAGTGCGTCAGCTTTCTTTTTCTCTTCTTCATCGACGCCGTATTTGACGATGTCGACCTGTTTGGCGGTGAAGTACACCATCGCACGGTTGCCTTCGGCGAACGCCTTCATGGTCAACAGCATGCGGCGTACATCCGGGTGCACGATGATCGGGTCAGCAGCTTTGTCCGGCGCTTTCGGGCCAGTCAGGGAGCGCATTTGCAGACGATCGCGAGCGTATTTCAAACCGCCCTGGAAACCGATTTCGGCGTGGGCCAGACCTTGCAGCGCGGTACCCAGTCGTGCGGTGTTCATAAAGGTGAACATGCAGTTCAGGCCTTTGTTCGCCGGGCCGATCAGGTAACCGGTGGCGCCGTCGAAGTTCATCACGCAGGTAGCGTTGCCGTGGATGCCCATCTTGTGTTCCAGCGAACCGCAGCTCACTGCGTTGCGTGCACCGACGGTGCCATCAGCATTCGGCATGAATTTCGGAACGATGAACAACGAGATGCCTTTGGTGCCAGCCGGTGCGTCCGGCAGGCGGGCCAGTACGATATGGACGATGTTGTCGGCCATATCGTGTTCACCGGCCGAGATGAAGATCTTGGTGCCGGAAACTTTGTAGGAGCCGTCGGCCTGAGGTTCGGCCTTGGTGCGCAGCATGCCCAGGTCGGTGCCGCAGTGCGGTTCGGTCAGGCACATGGTGCCGGTCCATTCGCCGGAAACCAGTTTGGTCAGATAGGCTTCTTGCTGCTCTGGAGTGCCGTGCTCGGAGATGGTGTTCATCGCGCCGTGCGACAGGCCTGGGTACATGCCCCACGACCAGTTGGCTTCGCCAACCATTTCGCTCACGGCCAGACCCAGCGACTCCGGCAGGCCTTGGCCGCCGTGCTCAACGTCGTGAGCCAGGCTTGGCCAGCCGCCTTCGACGAATTGCTTGTAAGCCTCTTTGAAGCCAGTCGGGGTTTTCACGCCGGACTCGCTCCAGGTGCAACCTTCGAGGTCGCCCACGCGGTTCAGCGGTGCCAGTACCTGCTCACAAAACTTGGCGCCTTCTTCGAGAATGGCGTCAACCATGTCCGGAGTTGCGTCTGCGCAAGCCGGAAGGCTCTGATAGTGCGCTTCGTAGCCGAGCAGTTCGTCACGAACGAAGCGAATATCACGCAAGGGGGCCTTGTAGTCAGGCATAGCGATAAACCTCTGCTGATGTAACCGGGAATGAACGACCGTGTTGATTTGTTGTGACGGTCAAACAGTTGTTTGAAACATACGTTTACGCCGAAATCTTGTCAAGCATCGATCTTTTGCCGTTCGTCATCAGAATTTTCAAACGCAGGGCACAGCAAACCGCCATGAGCTCGCACGAGTCACGGGTGCTGAAAAAAGATTAGTTGAGGGAGAAGGACTTACCATGAAAAACGCCGCGACAGGTCGCGGCGTTCAGCGTGCAGAAGACAGAAAAATCAGGCGAAGGTGTCGATGATCGTACCGAGCACTTCGTCGGAGGCTTTGGCGACCTTCACACCCAGCTCCGCCTGGATCTTGCCCTGAGACATCTCGACCATATTGCTGGCCAGATCCGATTGCTGGGCACGATCGACACCGCGTAGACGGTCAACCTGCACTTCGGACGACTGGCTGGTCACCGAGCGTTCAATCGTATTATTGGCAATCTGGCTGGCCGCCTGATCGACGCGGTTCTGCCCGCTCTGAATCGAGCTCAGACCTGCATAAAAAGCTGTGTTACCGGAGATTTCCATAACGGTTCTCATCCTTGGGAAGGATCAATGGCGCCATTGAAGCAGAGGCGTCAGAAAAACACCCGTCAAAAACACTAATGGCACAGTGCCTGCCCATAGAGAAAAGCTTAGTCGAGCAGATCCAGTTGCAAATGATCGGCCACCGCCTCTGCACTCAAGGCCTTGAGTTTCGGCACGCGCCCCAGGCACGGCGCCGGAATCCGCTCGGCCAACGTCGCGAGGTTTTCTTCCAGCCGCGAAGTCTTCGCATCGATGATATTCGCCACCCACCCGGCCAACTGCAGCCCATCACGGGCAATCGCTTCCGCCGTCAGCAAGGCATGACTGATGCAACCCAGCCGCACGCCTACCACCAGGATCACCGGCAGTTTCAAGGCAATCGCCAGATCCGACAAATTATCCTGATCCGCCAGCGGCACTCGCCAGCCGCCCGCGCCTTCGATCAAGGTGAAATCGGCATTCATTGCCAGAATCTCACGCATCGGCGCCAGCAACGATTGCACGGTCAACGCTACACCGGCCTCGCGCGCTGCCAGATGCGGAGCAATCGCCGGCTCGAACGCTACCGGATTGACCTGTTGATAAGTCAGCGGCAGCGAACATTCGGCCAACAGCGCCAACGCATCGGAATTGCGCAGCCCCTTGGGCGTCACTTCGCACCCGGACGCCACCGGTTTGCCCGCCGCCGTACTCAAGCCCGCCGAACGAGCTGCATGCAGCAACCCGGCGGCAACGGTGGTCTTGCCGACATCGGTATCCGTTCCGGTGATGAAATAGGCTGCGCTCATACGGGTTTCTCCAACACGGCGTAGACCACCTGATAAGTCGCCGGCAACCCCGACGCCTCACGGAACTGCTCGTAAGCTTCAACCAAACCGAGAATCCGCGCCCGTCCGGTCAAACCGCCCGGCCGCCCCGGGTTCAGATTGTGCGCGCCCAAGGCTTTCAATTCATGGGTCAGGCTGCGCACATCCGGGTAATGCAGCACGTGTGGTTGATTCTCCAGACTCAGCGTGCGCAAGCCACTGGCCGCACACAATTGCTGATAACGGGCGAACTCGCGGAAGCGGTTGACGTGCACCAGCCCGTCGACTTGCCGCCAGCTGTCGCGCAACTCAAACAGCGTCCCTACACAAAGACTAGCAAACGCAAAAATCCCACCCGGTTTCAGCACGCGAAAAGCTTCGCTGAGCACTGCATCGAAATCCGCACACCACTGCACCGCGAGGCTGGAGAAAATCAGGTCGCAGGTCGACTCCTGCAGCGGCAGCCGCTCCGCGTCGCCAGCAATGAAATGCTCGGCACCGCCCAGTGGCCGCGCATGCTCAAGCATGCCTTCGGCGATATCCAGCGCCAGACCATGGCCTTCAACAAAACGCGAGGCCAGCGCCCGGGTGAAATACCCCGTGCCGCAGCCCAGATCCAGCCAGCGCGCTGGTACGAAATCCACCGGCAAGCGCTGCAGCAATTGTGTACCGACATCACGTTGCAACTCGGCGACGCTGTCGTAACTGGCCGCCGCGCGAGAAAAAGAGGCTGCGACCTGACGCTTGTCAGGCAAGCCGCCAGGCAGCACAAGAGACAAATCAGTCATCACCGCACTCGTGTAGAAAAGCCTGGATAGCGCCCGCCAGTCCGTGGGGGTCTTCCAGAAGAAACGCATGACAGGCCTGTTCGATCAGACCTATTTCGATATCCGGCAACAGGGCGAACAACGCCCCCGCCGCTTCCGCCGGGACCAGGGCATCCTGTCCCGCGAACAGATGAAATTGCGGACCGCGAAATGCTTGCAGGGCTTCGCGTGTGTCCATCTGCGCGAGCAATTCCAGTCCCGCCATCAATGCAGTCGGCGCAGTGTGCGGTGCGCCGCCCAACATCAATCGCGACAGGCCGCGCGGATCCTGCGTCCCCTGAGCACAGAGCAGCGAAAACCGTTTGAGGGTCATCCGCGGATCGGCCTGGCAACCGGCGAGAAACGCATCGAACGTTTCGCCCGGCATCGCGTTCGGCCATTGTTCATGGGCAACAAAAGAAGGATTACTCGCTAGCGTCAGCAACCCGCAGCAACGCTCGCCGCGGCGCGCCGCCAGTTCGGACGCAAGCATGCCGCCCAGCGACCAGCCACCGAGCCAGACGTCTTGAGGAATGTTTTCATCGAGTTCCTCGAGCCAGTCTTGCAGATCGCTGGAATCCAGCTCCGGCAGCGGCTCGATGTCGACTTTCAGATGTTCATCGAGCCCCTGCAACGCCGCAGCCAGAGGCTCCATCGGCGACACACCGAGGCCCCAGCCGGGCAGCAGAATCAGGCGATCACGCATGGCTTGGCTCCGACGACAATTGGGCAAAGCAATCGGCCAGTCCCTCTAACAATAGCTGCACCTGCGCCTCGCTGTGGGCAGCGGTCAGGGTCACGCGCAAGCGAGCGCTGCCGGCGGGCACGGTCGGTGGGCGGATCGCCGTGACCATCAGGCCGCGCGCGCGCAACATCTGCGACAGCCGCACGGCGCGCCCGGCATCGCCAATCATGATCGGCTGAATCGGCGTGAAGCTGTCCATCAACTCCAGGCCAATCTGCTCGGCGCCATGGCGGAACTGACGGATCAGCGTTTGTAGATGTTCTCGACGCCAATGCTCAGTGCGCAGTAGCTCCAGACTTTTCAGCGTTGCGCAGGCCAGCGCCGGTGGCTGACTGGTGGTGTAGATATACGGACGGGCGAACTGGATCAGGCTTTCGATAAGCTCTTCGCTGCCCGCGACGAACGCGCCAGCGGTGCCGAACGCTTTACCGAGGGTGCCGACCAGCACCGGCACGTCCTCCTGACTCAAACCGAAATGCTCGACAATCCCGCCGCCATTTGCACCCAGCGGCCCGAAACCATGAGCGTCATCGACCATCAGCCACGCGCCTTTGGCCTTGGCTTCGCGGGCCAATGCCGGCAGATCAGCGAGGTCGCCGTCCATGCTGAACACGCCATCGGTGACGACCAACGTATTGCCGGTAGCTTTCTCCAGACGTTTGGCCAGGCTCACCGCGTCGTTGTGCAGATAGCGATTGAAACGCGCGCCGGACAACAGACCCGCATCCAGTAACGAGGCGTGATTGAGCCGATCCTCCAGCACCGTATCGCCCTGCCCGACCAGCGCCGTGACGGCGCCGAGATTGGCCATGTAGCCGGTGGTGAACAACAGCGCACGCGGACGCCCGGTGAGATCGGCCAACGCTTCTTCCAGTGCGTGATGCGGCCCGCTGTGGCCGATCACCAGATGCGAGGCGCCACCACCGACACCCCAACGTTCAGCGCCGGCGCGCCAGGCTTCGATCACTTGCGGGTGATTGGCCAGACCGAGGTAGTCGTTGTTGCAAAAGGCAAGCAGCGGTTTGCCGTCGACCACCACTTGCGGCCCCTGCGGGGACTCGAGCAGCGGACGCTGGCGATAGAGGTTTTCGGCACGACGGGCAGCAAGGCGTGCGGCGAGATCGAAAGACATGCAGGCCTCACATCTGAAAAATGACTGTGTAGGAGCTGCCGAAGGCTGCGATCTTTTGATGTTGTTTTTTAAAAGACAAGATCAAAA
>NZ_AKJR01000015.1:0-3429 GCF_000282235.1 Pseudomonas sp. GM24
GATAGCGGTGTATCAGTCAACATTGATTAAACTGACACACCGCTATCGCGAGCAGGCTCACTCCTACAGTTTTGACCGGTGATCAGGTTCAGAGCGCGGAGCGAATCAGATCGCCGAGCCAATCCATAAACACCCTGACCCGCAATGGCAAATGCCGTTGCCGCGCATACAACAATGAAATCCCCATCGCCGGCGCGGTGAATTGCGGCAACACAGTCACCAGTTCGCCGTTATCCAGATGCGGCTGCATGCCGGTACGCGGCACCTGCGTCAGACCAAATCCACCGAGGCACGCCGACTCGTAAGCGTCGGTGCTGTTGACAGTAATGCTGCCTGCCATCGGCAAGCGTTTAACCTGACCGCCCTCCTCGTACACAAAACCTTCCGAACGCGAGCCGAGCACGCCGACGTAATGCACCAGCCGATGCTGCGCGAGATCTTCCAGGGTCTGCGGCACACCGTAGCGCTCAAGGTAGGCCGGGCTGGCGCAGTTAACCATGGGAAAGTCACCGAGGTGCCGCGCCACCACCGATTGATCCGGCTGCGCGCCAATCCTCACCACACAATCGAAGCCTTCGCTGAGCAGATCAACACGGCGATCGGTGCTGCTGATTTCCAGCTCCAGATTCGGATGACGCTCCATGAACTGTGGCAAGCGCGGCATGATCAGGCGCCGCGCGAGAATGTTCGGCATGTCGACCCGAATGCGCCCGGTCAGCGACGCTTCGTCCTGGCGAAACAGGCCTTCGATCTCGTCCATGTGCGAGAGCAGGTCCTTGCTGCGTTCGTATAACACCAAACCGTCCTGCGTCGCCTGAACCTTGCGCGTGGTGCGTTGCAGCAGACGTGTACCGAGCAGTGCTTCGAGCGCTTGCACGTGTTCGGACACGGTCGAGCGCGGTAAGCCCAAGCTCTCGCCAGCGAGGGTGAAACTCGACAGCTCGCTGACCCTGACGAAGGTGCGCAGCAGTTCCAGTTTGTTCATGGGCCGCTCGTAGATTGTTCGGCTGAGCCGATCAGTGATTCCGGATTCACTCTGTTTATCACCTCAGGACGGATAAATAAACTGAGCCCATCACCAATCACTGCAATCGAGGAAGTCCCTATGAACCGTAAAATCGCATTGATCACCGGCGCCAGCCGTGGCCTCGGTAAAAACGCCGCACTGCATCTTGCCGCTCAAGGCATCGACATCATCGGCACCTACAACAGCCGTGCTAATGAAGCCCAGGCACTGGTAACCGAACTGCAGGCACTCGGCGCGAAAGCCGTGATGCTGCAACTGGACGTCGGCCGCAGCGAAACCTTTGCCGATTTTGGTATACGTGTTGAGCAGGCATTGCAGCAGACGTTCGAACGTCAGCGTTTTGATTTCCTGATCAACAACGCCGGGATCGGCGTGCATGCCCTGTTTGCCGAAACCACGCCGGAGCAGTTCGATCTGCTGATGAACATCCAGTTGAAAGGGCCGTTCTTCCTGACCCAGCAATTGCTGCCACTGATTAACGACGGCGGCCGGATCATCAATATTTCCAGCGGCCTGACCCGTTTCAGCCTGCCGGGTTATGGCGCTTATGCGGCGATGAAAGGCGCGATGGAAGTGCTGACCCGTTATCAGGCCAAAGAGCTGGGTGCGCGGCAGATTGGCGTGAACATTCTTGCGCCGGGGGCGATTGAAACGGACTTCGGTGGTGGCGCAGTACGCGACAACTCAGCAGTGAATGCGATGGTCGCCAGCAACACCGCGCTGGGCCGTGCCGGGCAACCGGACGATATTGGCGGGGCGTTGGCGTTGCTGCTGTCGCCGGGTGGACAGTGGATCAATGGCCAGCGGGTTGAGGCATCCGGCGGCATGTTCCTCTAACCAACGCTGAAACACCTTCACATGTAGGAGCTGCCGAAGGCTCGGGCCGCGATCGGACGATCTTTTGATCTTGCCCTTAAAAATCAAGATCAAAAGATCGCAGCCTTCGGCAGCTCCTACACGGGGATCGAGGTTAGCTCTGGCAAGCGTTGCGCGTCATGAAGCGCTCGCGCAAAACGTCATAGCTCCAGTGATAAACGTAGGTGTACGGCAGGAAAAACAGCAACACGCCGATGTCGAGCAAAAACGCCTGCCACAGGCTGACCGACAACCACCAGGCAATCAGTGGCACGCCCATTACGATCAAACCACCCTCGAACAGCAGCGCGTGTACCACTCGCACCCAAGCATTGTGCGCAACGTTCATGCGCGCAAGCATACGATCAAAGAAGCGGTTGAACACCACGTTCCAACCCAGCGCCAACAGGGCGATCAACACCGTCACCGCGCCCATTTCCAGCATCGGTTTTTGCATGATCCACGCCAGCAACGGTGTGCAGATCAGGATGGCCAGCAGTTCGAAACCAACGGCTTGGAAAATACGTTCAGAGATGGATTTGTGGGCAGTCATGGCCTGAGTCCTTGAGTGAATATGATTGCCATGATCCATGCTCTCATCGATACTTCATAACCAATAACCATCGACCAAGGCGATAGTTGATGATTTCGCAAGAAGTGCTGTTGGCATTTGTCCAGGCAGCCACCCAAGGCTCGTTTTCCGCAGCGGCACGCAAACTCGGGCGCAGTCAGTCGACCATCAGCGCGGCAGTGGCCAGTCTTGAGATCGATCTGGACCTGCAGTTGTTCGATCGCAGCAGTCGTAAACCGACGCTGACCCCGGCCGGGCATGTGATGCTGCAACGCGCCGAGACGATTCTGGCGGCCAGCAGTCGCCTGGAAATGACCGCACGACAGTTGTCCCAAGGCGTCGAACCGAAGCTGACGGTGGCGATTTCCGACACGTATCAGTCGTACCGTTTTGAAGCGGCGCTGGTCGGGTTTGAGCAGCGTTATCCGGATCTGGAACTGGAATGCCTGATTGCCGAATGCGATGACTTGATTGAGCTGGTGCAACGCGGTCGCGCGCACTTGGCCTTCGCTGAGATGCAAGAGAACTACCCGCCGGATCTGGTGACGTCGACAGTGGCCGAGCGCACGGAAATCGCCTTGTTCGTCAATCGCGACCATGCGCTGGCCAGGCTTGGTCACATTGATCAGCAGATCCTCGAGCAGCATCGTGAGCTGCGCCTGGCGACCATCGTCAATCCGTATGACAGCCGTGGCAAAGGTCGCGTGTGGTCGGCACCAAGTTATCTGATGCTGCTGGAAATGGCCGAAAAGGGGTTTGGCTGGGCGCCGCTGCCGCGTTGGCTGGCGCAGCGTTATGGCAATGATTTGCTGGTGGAGTTGAAAGTGCGCGGCTGGCCGAAACCGGTGTTTGTCGATGCCTTGTGGTCGCGGCTGTATCCGCCGGGGCCGGCGGGGAGTTGGTTATTGAGCAAGATGCTGGAATAACGGCGCTGCTGATCGCTGGCAAGCCTGAAGTCAAAAGCCCCTCACCCCAG